>VFKJ01001124.1 GCA_009885595.1 Myxococcales bacterium
ACCTCAACGAGGGGCGGCGCGCAACAAAAGGTTCAAGCCCTCTCCCCGACCCTCTCCCCCGCAGGGGAGAGGGAGACATGCTCGGGCACCAGGTGCATGCAGGGATTGTGACCGATGCACGTGGCATGTTCGTTCCCATGCGTGTGTGCCCAGACTGCTCCAGGCCACTTCTGGGGATGAAGGTGAAGGCCGCGCCTAGCGCACCGAAGCCACACCCTTGTTGGCCAATGCATCGGCGCGCTCGTTGCCTTCGTGGCCCGCGTGGCCCTTCACCCAGTGCCACTTCACCTCGTGCCGGCTCACGGAGAGCTCGAGCACCTGCCAGAGGTCGGCGTTCTTCACCGGTTCCTTCGCAGAGGTGCGCCAGCCGTTCTTCTTCCACCCGTGGATCCACTTGGTGATGCCCTGCATCACGTAGGTGGAGTCGGTGTGGACGTGCACGGTCATCGGCCGGGTGAGGGTGTCGAGCGCGCGGATGACGGCGGTGAGCTCCATGCGGTTGTTGGTGCTGGCGGGTTCGCCGCCGAAGAGCTCGCGCTCCTTGCGCCCGTAGCGCAGCAGCGCGCCCCAGCCGCCGGGCCCGGGATTTCCACTGCAGGCGCCGTCGGTGAAGATCTCCACCACGAGCGTCGATTCGGTCGTCATCGGGCACGCCTCAAAGCACGGTTCCCGCCCTGCCCCAACTCACTCTGCGGCGAGGAACCAGAAGTTCGCGCTGCCGCGCGGCAGGTAGGCAAAGCCCTTGAGCAGGGGCAGGTAGAGGAAGCGCGTGTAGATGCCGTTGACCGCGTCGGGCGGGTTGGGGCCGGTGGTCGCCTGCGCGGTGACGACGAAGGTGGAAGGATCGATCAGCGCGAGCGCTCCCGCGGTGGAGCGCTTGAGCACGAAGACGTCGTCACCCGGCAGGTACTGGAGCCCCGGCGCGCCGGCCGAGACCGCGTCCACCGCGGGGCCGGTGAAGGTCACGTCGGAGAGCGTTCCGGTGAAGCTGAGCGTGAGGCCCATGTGCTGCGCGACCCGGTAGGCGTTGCGCAGGAACACCACCTGCTGCCGCGTGGGGTCCACCGCGGACGCCGAGCCGGTGACGATGTCGTCGTTCGCGTAGCTCGGCCGCGCGGCGAGGTTCGTCCAGGTCGCGGTGGCCGCGGTCCACTTCCGGAACGAGCCCGTGAAGAAGGTGTAGGCGTCGTCGGTTGCGGGGTGCTGCGCGTAGGGGCGATCGATGGCGCCACCTGCGGGGAGTCCCTCGGCCCAGGTGCCCGCGGGGTCCCAGTCGTTGGTGGTGAGATCGAACGCGTCGACCTTGCTGTTGCTCTCGTTTCCGCTGCCCCACACCGAGCCCGCGGAGAGCTTGAAGATGCGGTTGTGGACGCGGACGAACTGCAGCGCGAAGTAGAGGTGCGTCGAGCTGGGCCGGCCATCGGCGTAGTAGTTCGCGGCGAGGACGATGTCGGCGCCTGCGCTCGGGCCCCGCAGCAGCCGCCAGCGCGGTTGATCGGCCTGGAGATCGATCTCGTACGCTTCGTTGCCCGCCCAGTCTGCGTGCCCGCCCGCGCCCGCGAGGTAGACCCGGTTGTCATCTCGATTCACGGCCAGTCCATTCCACGCGTCGATGCGAGCGGTCGGCGCCACCATCGCGCCCGTGGCGTCGCTCACGAGTTGATTGCTCAGCGAGGTGCCCGGCAGCTCGACCCATTGCCACTTCGCGAGGCCTTGGCGCCAGGCGGGCGCGGCGGTGATGACGCTTCCACCACCACCGCCTCCGGTGCTGCCCCCGCCGCCACCCACGCCCGAATCAGCCGCGCCCCCACCCGCGCCCGAATCCGTCTGGCCGCCTCCGCCTGCGCCCGCGTCGCCGCCCAGCGTCCCCGTGCAGCCCGACACGCACAGCGCAAGCCCCAGGATCATCAATCGATGCATGCGGCGATGAGACAGTGCGTGCATGCCGGGCGCAAGCGGTAGCGTCGGGGGCTTGAACGAGCTCGAGCTTTCGAAGCCGCCACGGGTGTGGCCGTCGTTCGCGACCCTGGGGCTGGCGCTGCTGGCCATCCTGGTGAGCGGCGGCGTGCTGGGCGTGGGGGTCATCGTGAAGGGCGGAAAAGACGCCTCGCCCGCCGAGCTGATGGCCCAGCCCGGGTTCCTCATCTCGGCGGCGGCGCTCTCGCAGGTGTGCCTGCTGCTGGCGGTGTGGCTGCTGCCCAGGCTCTTCAGGGACGTCGGCGAGGCGGGCTGGCGCGAGCGGGTGCGGTGGAGGCCCGAGCGCTTCAGCGTCATCGACGTGGTGGTGTGCGCGGTGGGCACGCAGGCGATCGGCGCCGCGGCGTTGTCAGCGCTGAACCTGGCGCAGGTGAAGGGAGGGCTGCTCGCGAGCATGAGCGGCGCCGCGAAGGCGACGAGCCCCGCCGAGTTCGCGTGGCTGCTCGTGTTCGGCGCCATCGCTCCGGGCCTCGCGGAGGAGCTCACCTTTCGCGGGCTGGTGCAGACGCGCCTGGTGGAGCGCTGGGGCGTGCTGGCCGGCCTGGTGGTGAGCGCGACGCTGTTCGGCGCCTGGCACCTCGATCTGCGCCAGGGCCTGATGGCGATGACGATGGGCCTCTGGCTCGGGTGGTGCGCGCAGCGGCAGCAGAGCATCGTCAACGTGGCGTTCGCGCACGTGCTCAACAACGCCTTCGCGTTCACGCTCACCCGCTTCGCTGATCAGCAGCCGGAGACCGACGCACCCGTCATGACCATCGCCCTCTCGCTCGCCCTGGTCGCGCTGGGTGCGGTGGTGGTTCACCGCCGCACGCGCCCCGGCCCTCAGAAAACTGATCCAGTCCCCGGCTGAGCCGTTGATCCGCCTCGACTGCGTCGTTGGCCCGCGGCGTGCTGTCCCCGCGCGGTATGCATCGCAGGGTGATCCTCCTCAGCGCCTTCCTGTTCGCCTGCGGAGCTCCCGAGGGCCTCGAGCTGGTCACCAGCGGACCGCGCCTGACCGGCGGCGCTGACGCGGGCGCGGGCTGTGGAACGCTGCCCTTCGGACCGGACTGCTGCGAGGGCGGCCGGCGAGTGACCTCGGCGAGCTGCGTGCAAGCCGAGTGGACCTGCAGCAGCGGCTCGTTCTGCACCTGTGACGGCAAGCCGCAGGCGTTTCAGTGCGCGGAGTACTGCGGCTCCGACGCCTTCGCCTCGCCCGACTGCGTGAACGGGGAATGGGTCTGCTCCCGGCCCACCATGCCCACCTCGAATTGCCGCGCAGACACCTGCTGGGGTGAGCCGGGCGATTGCTGCGGCGGAGCGGCCTGCGTCGACGGCGGCT
>VFKJ01001211.1 GCA_009885595.1 Myxococcales bacterium
AGCTAGCCCCTCTCCCCGACCCTCTCCCCGCTGCGCAGGGAGAGGGAGTTCATTTCCCGACGAGGATCTCGAGGCTGAGATCCATCGCGCGGGCGGAGTGCGTGAGCGCGCCCATCGAGACGTAATCGACGCCCAGCTTCGCCAGCCGGGGCAGCCGCTCGGCGGTGACGCCGCCGGAGACCTCGAGCTCGACCTTGCCCTGGGCGATGGCGACGGCGGCCTTCACCTTGGCGTCGTCCATGTTGTCGAGCATCACGATGTGAGCGCCGTGCTCGATCGCCTCGCGCAGCTGCTCGAGCGAGGTGACCTCGATCTCGATCTTCACCAGCCGGGGCGCGTTCGCCTTCGCGCGCGCGAGCGCCTTGGCGATGGAGCCGCCGACCGCGGCGATGTGGTTGTCCTTGATCAGCACGCCGTCGAAGAGCCCGAAGCGGTGGTTGAAGGCGCCCCCGTCCTTCACGGCCTGCTTGGCGAGCCCGCGCATGCCCGGCGGCGTCTTGCGGGTGTCGAGGATCTTGAGCTTGCTGCCCTTGACGCCCTCGATCAGCGCCATCGCGGCGGCCGCGGCGGTGGCCATGCCGGCGCAGCGCTGCACGATGTTGAGCGCGGTGCGTTCGCCGATCAGCAGGCTCTGCAGCGGGCCGCTCAGGGTCGCCACCCGCTGGCGCTTGCTGGTCTTCGCCCCGTCCCGCGACGCGAGCTTCACCTGCACGGAAGGGTCGACCTTCTCGAAGGTGCGCACGAAGGCGCTCAGGCCCGAGAGCACCATCTCTTCCTTGGCCCACAGCTCGGCCCGGCCCTGCGCGCCGGCGGGGACGAGCGCGGAGGTGGTGACGTCCCCGGCACTGCCGAGATCTTCATCCAGCGCGAGATCGATCAGTCGGTCGAGAAAGGTATTCATGGAACCTGTCCCCCTCTCCCTGCGCCAGCGGGGAGAGGGTCGGGGTGAGGGGCTGCGCGGGGCCAGGTGGGCCCCCCTCCTGACCTCCCCCCGCTGCGCAGGGAGAGGGATTCGCTTACCGTTTCTTCTTCGCCTTGGTCTTCGCCTTGACCGCGACCTTCTTCTTCGCGGCCGGAGCCTTCTTCTTCTTCACCGCAGCGACGACCTTCTTCTTCACCGCCGCGGGCTTCTTCTTCGCGACCACGGCCTTCTTCTTCACCGGAGCCGCCTTCTTCTTCCTCTCCTCCTTCGGCTCCTCTTCCTTGGCGGCGTTGAACTCGCGGACCGCGTCGTCCACCAGCCCCATGCTCATGTAGGCGACGCCCAGATCGCGGTGATCGCGCGA
>VFKJ01000692.1 GCA_009885595.1 Myxococcales bacterium
GCAACTGGCCCTGGCGCTCCGCGTTCCTTCACCCGCGCTCGATTCGCGTGCGCTCCACCGAGAGGTCTGCTTTTCGTCGGCGCGTCCCTCGATCCGCGAGGTCACCTCTGCACTCGAGGCGCAGGCGCGCGTGACCTTGAAATATCGGTACTGCGGAAATGGCGCGACGGTCCTCTTCGGTGCGTCTCCCATAGGCTGGCCGGAGTTCGCCGCCGCGCCCTGACCGAGACTCGGCCTCGACGAGCGCAGTCACGAAGGGTCTGTGAAGGTGCCTGGTCGAACAGGCCCGCGGCTCGCGAGTTCTTGATCCTCGGTGAACGCAGCGATGTGATGGTGCGCTCGGGGGCGAGGGTGAATGGGCGAAGGGGGCCGGCTCATGGATTTTGTTCACAAATGGTGAGTTAGCGATGGAGGCCGCCACCAGAATCCGCAAGGCCTGCTCGAAAGCAGCCCCCTCGGTTCGCCAACCAGTCACTTGTAAACAAAATCCATGAGTCCGACCTCTTCGCTCCCGGGGCTGTCACCTGCTCATCGCTGCGCTCACCGAGCATCAGAAACCCCCGAGCGGAAGGGCCTGTTCGATGAAGCCCGGCGGCCGCACCCATCCGCGACCGCGCCCATCAAGAGCCGCGACGAGTCAGCGCGTGCGACCGTCTTTGCGCGTCACCTTCAGCACCACCATCTTCGTCGGGTGATTGAACGGCGCCGGATCCACCGGCAGTGAGCCCTGCTTCGTATCGGCGTAGCCCACGAAGTCCTCCGGCACGTCGATGCGCTCGGCCACCGTCACGTACCCATCGGCGCACACCGCCTCGATCGCCTTCATGAAGTCAGTGCCCGAGACGAACACCGCGTTGTTGATCGCCACCAGCGCGCCCCCATGCGCCACCAGCGGCCGCACCTTGTTGAGCAACCGCACCATGTCCTGCTCGAGATCGACGCGGCCCTTCTCCGTGACGGAGAAGAACGGCGGGTCGACGAAGAGGCAGTCGAACAGCGGTTCCTTCTTCAAGCGGCCAATCACGTCGAAGAAATCGCCCGGCCAGAAGTCCTTCCGCGCCACCGGGAAACGGTTGAGCGCGTAGCTGTCCTTCGCCACGGTGAGGAACGCGTTGTTGAGATCGTTGTGGAGCACGCTCTCCGCCCCGCCCGCCATCGCCGCGACGCCCAGGCTGCCGGTGTACGCGAACGCATTGAGCACGCGCTTGCCCTGCAACGTTCGCTTCGCCCACGCACGCAGCGGCGCGGTGTCGAGATAGAGGCTCGCGTCGCGATTGAGGGTGAGCCGGGTGGTGTACCAGACGCCCTCTTCCTGGATCTTCCGGGTGAGGTCCTTCTCGGTGCCGAACAGCATGGTGCCGTTGCGCTCGTCCTGACTCCTCGACTCACGGCGCTTCCACAACGCGGCGGTGAGCCACGGCATCGCGGCGCGGGCGCTCTCGATCAGCGCCAGCATCCCAGGTCGATCTCCCTCGGGGCTGGTGGCGTCGTGCAGCACCAGCGTGGTGCCGTAGAGATCGATCGCCACCCGCGGAAAGCCCTCGGTGTAGCCGTTGAACAACCGCAGCGCGGTGACGTGCGGCGCGCTCAGCCGGGGGAGACGATGGGCGAGCGCGGCGGTGAAGCGGGCGACCAGATCGGCAGACATGCCGCGCACATGACGGAGCCCGCCGCGAGCGTCAAGGAAGCGTGACGTCGAGCCGGCCGGTCTTCGTCTTCAGGCGGGTCTGCAGCGCGCCCTTCGCGTCGAAGAACAGCGAGCCTCCCTGCCCGGGGATCTTCGGCTTGCCCGGTCCCCAGTTGGCGTTGAGCACTGCGACGGAGTGCTTCTCGGAGAGCGCCTGCAGCAGCGGCGGCCGCGAGTCCCCCTCGTCATCGTCGACCCACGCGCTGGGGAAGAGCAGCAGCTCCGCCTCGTCGAGGGCAGGCGCGGCGTCCGCCTCGAGGAAGTGCACGTCGAAACAGATCGCGCAGGTGAGCTTGCGCGCGCGCCAGGTGACGACCTCGCTCGCACCGGGACCCGGCGTCGCCCACTTCTCTGGAAACCACGGATGGTGCTTGCGGTAGTGCAGCAGCGTGGTGCCGTCAGGCGTTACCCCCAGCACAGAATTGAAGAGCCCTTCGTCAGCGCGCTCGATCAGCGGACCCACCACCAGGCAATCGAAGCGGGCGGCGAGGTGCGCGAGCGATCCCCGTGTCGGTCCCTCGAGCGGCTCCGCGAACCGCGTGAGCTCGAAGTCGCCCGCAGGCGAGACGTAGCCGGTCAGCGACGCTTCAGGGAACAGCACGAGATCCGTGCGCGGGCCCGACTCCAGCAGCGCCTCGGCGAAGGCGAACTGCTCTTCCTGCTCGGCAAAGCGGGCTGGCAGCTGGAGCGCGGTGAGCCTCATGTCCGTCAGTCTGCTTCATGCCCGCCAGCTTTGCCCTCTCCCCTCACCCCGACCCTCTCCCCCGGCGGGGAGAGGGAGGACAGGCGGGAATGCCAGCCCCCGAAAGGTGGTAGTCACCTCACCGCATGTCGACTTCCCCCGTCGCCTCCTGGCTCGAGCTCTCCGAGCGCGCCTACGCCACCAACGTCGCGACCTTCCGCTCGGTGGCGGGCCAGGGTCGCGTGGGCGCGGTGCTCAAGGGCAACGCCTACGGCCACGGGTTGCTGGAGACGCTCGCGCTCGCGCACGGCCGGGTCGATGTCCTCTACGTGATCACCCCCGCCGAAGCGCTCGCGATCCGCGCGTGGGAGACGCAGCACGGCAAGCCCCGCACCGAGGTGCTCGTCATCGGCGCGGTGAGCGCGAGTGACTGCGTCGAGTTGGCGCGGCAGCACGTCAGCGTGGTCGCCGCGGATCGTGGCTTCGTGGACACGGTCGCTGCGCTTCGTTCGGCGGGGCTGAAGCTCGACGTCCACGTGCACCTCGACACCGGCCTCGGTCGTGAAGGCTTCACCCGTGCGGGCCTGGAGTCCGGCGAGGCCGACTTCTTCGCCGACGCCCGGGACGTCATCACCGTGCAGGGCGTGCTCAGCCACTTCGCGAACACCGAAGACGTCACCGAGCAGGACTACGCGCGCACCCAGTTGGGCAACTTCGAGGCGGGGGTGAAGCTGCTGCAGGCGCGCGCGGGCGTGACGCAAGACGTGCAGCGGCACTTCGCGGCGAGCGCGGCGGCGTTGGTGCTTCCCCCGGCGCGCCTCGACGTCGTGCGCGTGGGCATCTCGATGTACGGGCTGTGGCCGTCTCCGGAGACGCGGCTCTCGGCGCGCGTGGTGCTCGGCACGCTGCCCGCGCTCGAGCCGGTGCTGGCGTGGAAGGCCCCCAGCCAGGTGGTGAAGTGGCTGCCCTCGGGCAGCTACGTCGGCTACGGCTGCACCTGGCGCTGCGCCGCCGACACGCGGGTGGCGGTGCTGCCGGTGGGCTACTGGGACGGTTATCCCCGGCTCGCTTCAGGCAAGGCGCACGTGCTCGTCAACGGCCGGCGCTGCGCGGTGCTGGGCCGCGTGATGATGAACCACCTGATCGTCGACGTGACGCACGCGACGAAGGACGAGCAGCCGGTGGTGGCGACGTTGCTGGGCCGCGATCAGGAAGAGCAGGTCTCCATCGAGACCATCAGCGGCTGGGCCCAGACGATTCACTACGAGACGATGACCCGGCTGGGGCCGCACCTGCGCCGCGTGGTGGTGCCCTGAATGTGCGGCTTCGCTCCCGGTTCGAGAAGAATGGACTAGAAGCGGGCCTCGATGCTGCTCGCGCTGATCCTCTCCATTCTCCCCGACGTCCCGCGCACGCTGGTGTTGGTCCCCGCGGCGGCGCCCTCGACCGCGATGCCCTCGAGCCTGACCGACGCGCGCAAGATGGCGGAGCAGCTTCGCTACGAAGAGGCCGTGGTCGAGTACCAGCGCTACCTCGCCACGCCCGATCGCCCCATCTCCGAGCGGGCCAACGCGCTGCTCGAGCTGGGCTTCATTCACCTCGTGCTGGGCGATCAACCCAACGCCGAGAGCCGCGCGCTCGAGGCGCTGGAGCTCGAGCCCAAACTCTCCCTGCCCTCGAACGCGCCGACGAAGCAGGTCGACTTCGTGGTGAAGATGCGGCGGCTCTTCCAGGCGCGCGCGCGGCTCGAGCTGCAGCAGCGTGACGACGCTGATCCGCCGTACGTGGTGAAGGTGAAGGTGGTCGATCCCGAGAAGAGGGTGACGCGGGTGCTGCTGCGTCACGCGCTCACCTCCACCGGCCCCTATTACTCCTCGGAGATGAGCTGCAGCGACGAGGCGCTGTGCACCGGTTCCATTCCTCCGCCGAAGGAGGCCTCGAGCTTCACCGCCTGGTACTTCGTGGAGGCGCTCGACGCGACGCAGCTGACCGCGGCGAAGGTGGCGAGCCCGGAATCTCCGCTGCAGCTGTCGGTGGTCGATCAGAAGCCCTGGTACACGAGCCCGGTCACCTGGGGCATCACCGGCGCCGCGCTGGTCGGCATCGCGACGGTGGTGTTCCTGCTGGCCCCGCAGCCGCCCCGCTGATCCGCGACGGCTGCTCAGCGCGCGAGCTGATGCCAGGCGGCGAGCGCGGCCGCCTGCACGTCTTTGAGCGGCACCTTCGCCTGCGCGGCGATCGCCCGGCAGTCCTCGAACTCAGGCGTGGCGTTGAGCACCGCGTCTCCCCGGAACCCCAGCTTCACCCGCACCGGGCCCCACTTCGTCTGCACCGTCTGGTGGCGCCGCTCGAGGGCGGTGCGGCTGACGGCGTGCTCGCGAACGCCCAGGGTGGTGGTCTCGGTCAACAGCGTCTCCACCAGCGCCGCGCGGTGTTCGCCGTCGGCGAGCACCCCCACCAGGTGCCCGGGGCGGCCCTTCTTCATCACCACCGGCGCGATCCACGCATCGAGCGCTCCCCGGGCCAGCAGCAGCTCGACGGTCGCGCCCAGCACCTGCGGTGAGCAGTCATCGAGGTTGCACTCGAGCACGGTGAGCGCGGTCGAGACCTGCGCCGTGCGGCCCAGGGACATGCGCACGATGTTCGCGCGGTCCTTCCAGTCCTTGGTGCCGACGCCGTAGCCGATGCGCTCGACGATCATCTCCGGTGGAGGCGCGACGGTGGCGAACGCCTTGATCAGCGCCGCCCCGGTCGGCGTGGTCAGCTCGCCTAAGCCCTCGAACCGCACCGGCACGTCTTTGAGCAGCGCCAGGGTCGCCGGCACCGGCACCGGCACCACGCCGTGCGCGATGCGAATGGTCCCGCTGCCCAGCGGCGGCGGCGCGCAATACACCTTGGGGTTTCCCAGCAGCTCGAGGGCGACCGCGGCCCCGCAGATGTCGACGATGGAGTCGACCGCGCCGACCTCGTGAAAGTGGATCTCCTCGAGGGTGGTGCCGTGAATCTGCGCCTCGACCTCGCCGATCAACCGGAACACCTGCAGCGCGCGCAGCTTCGCCGTGGCGCTCAGGTTCGAGCGGGTGATCAGCGCGTCGATGTCCTTCCAGCTGCGATGCGGGTGTCCGCCTTCAGGCGCGGTCACCACCACGTCGACGTGGGTCCCGACGATCGCGTGCCGTTCCGCCCGGCTCAGCTCGAGCTTCCAGCCGGGCACCTCGAGTGAGCGCAGCTGCTCCTCGAGCTCGCTCTGCGAGATGCCTAAGTCCAGCGCCGCCGCGAGGAACATGTCCCCCGCGAGGCCGCCGACCGGCTCCAGCCAGAGGACCCGATCGCTCACTCAGTAGGCCTTGGCGAGGACGATGCGGCCGGTCGAGGGGTTGCCGGTGATCGGGCACTTGCCCGGCTCCTGCTTCAGGTCGAACGGCCGGTTGCGGGTGGTGAGGCCGAACTCTTCCTTGAAGCGCTTCTCGGTCTCCGGCGTGCCGTCCCAGTGGGAGAGCAGGAAGCCGTCGTCGGCCTTGGCCTTCAGCTCCTCGGCGGTGTTCACCTCGAAGGTGTGCGCGGTGCGGAAGTCCTTCGCCTTGGTGAACAGGTCCTTCTGCATCGCCTCGAGCTGCTCGCCCACCCTGGCGACGATCGCGTCGATGCCGATCGCTTCCTTGGTCTTGGTGTCGCGGCGCGTGAGCATCGCCTGGTTCTTCTCCAGATCCTTCGGGCCGAGATCGACGCGCAGGCAGGCGCCCCGCAGTTCGTACTCCGCGTACTTGAACCCCGGGCCCTTGGTCTCGTCGTCGTCCACCATCACGCGCACGCCGGCCTTCTTGAGGTCCGCCGCCAGCGCCTGGGCCTTGGCGCGCACCGGGCCGCGCTCTTCGGGGGTCTTGCCGATGATGACGATCACGCACTGCAGCGGCGCGAGCCTGGGCGGCACGATCAGGCCCGCGTCATCGGAGTGCGTCATGATCAGCGCGCCGATCAGCCGCGTGGAGACGCCCCACGAGGTCTGCCAGACGTACTCCTTCTGGCCTTCCTTCGACTGGTACATGGTGTCGAACATCTTCGCGAAGTTCTGCCCGAGCATGTGCGAGGTGCCGGCCTGCAGGGCCTTCTTGTCCTGCATCATCGCTTCGATGGAGTACGTGTTCACCGCGCCCGGGAACTTCTCGCTCTCGGTCTTCTGGCCCTTGATCACCGGCATCGCCATGTAGTCCTCGGCGAAGCGCTCGTAGACGTCGAGCATGCGCAAGGTCTCCTCGGTCGCGTCGGCCTCGTTCGCGTGGCAGGTGTGGCCTTCCTGCCAGAGGAACTCGGTGGTGCGCAGGAACAGGCGGGGGCGCATCTCCCAGCGGATCACGTTCGCCCACTGGTTGATCAGGATCGGGAGGTCCCGGTAGCTCTGCACCCAGTTGGTGAACGAGCGGTTGATGATCGTCTCGGAGGTCGGGCGGATGACGTAGCGCTCGCCCTCGGGCAGCGCCTTGCCGCCGGCGTGGGTGACCACCGCCACCTGCGGGGCGAAGTCGGCCACGTGCTTCTTTTCCTTCGCCAGGTACGACTCGGGGATCAACACCGGGAAGTAGGCGTTCTGGTGGCCGGTGTCCTTGAACATGCCGTCCAACACCCGCTGCATGTTCTCCCAGATGGCGTACCCGTTCGGGCGGATCACCATCGAGCCGCGCACGTCGGAGTTGTCCGCGAGCTTCGCCCGCTTGACCAGCTCGTTGTACCAACCGGAGAAGTCCTCGACGCGCGTGGGCAGGCGGAGGTTGTCGTTTTGCTTCTTCGGGGCGTTCGGAGCGGGCTTCTGAGCGTCAGACATGCGGGAGCACCTAAAGCACCGGGGGGACAAACTCAACGACTCTGGGACTGGCGGACCGACGCGCTTTGGAGCAAGCCCCTGACCCATGCTCCAGAACAAGGTCGCAGTGATCACCGGCGCCAGCTCGGGCCTCGGTCGAGCCATCGCCCTGCGCTTCGCCGCGGAGGGCGCGTCGCTCATCCTGGCGGACATCAACGAGGAGGGCGGGCAGCACACGCTCTCCCTGCTTCCAGAGGCGGCCCGCGCCCGGGCCCGGTTCCTCGAGGTCGACGTCACCCAGGAGCCTGAAGTGGAGGCGGC
>VFKJ01000293.1 GCA_009885595.1 Myxococcales bacterium
CGATCAACCCTCTCGGGGTGAACGGTTGCTACAGGTCCAGCGCGAAGTCGAAGGTGCCGAGCTCCGCGTCGTTGGCGCCGACGTCCAGGTGCACGACCCAGTCGCCCGCCATGCTGAACACCACCGAGCCGCGGTACAGCCCCCCATCTTCGCCGCGCACCGGGTTGACGCTGCCCGACGCGCCGTGACCCATGCTCGGCATCTCGGGCGTCACGGTGAACACCAGGTCGTCCACCGTCACGTACTCCATCATCATCAGGTCCTTCGCCTGGTGCGCGGTGACCACGAGGTCGTTCGAGCCTACGTGCGGCGCGTTGGGGTAGCCGAGCGTGAGCACGATCTTCTTCGCGTCGCGCGTCACCACCTTCTTCATCGCCGAGTCGCCGACGCTCAGCTCACCGAAGTCCAGCGCTTCACTCGCACCGTTCTCCTCGAGCGCCACGTTCACCTTCAGCGACCAGCTGTCCAGCTCGGTCGAGGCCATGGTGAAGACCAGCAGCCCTTCCCACAGCCCGTCGGCGTTGGGCGTGTGCTCAGGGTTCATGAGCGGGCAGGCGTGCTGCATCGTCGCCATCTTCATCACCGGCAGCTGCGCGAGGTGGGCGTGCGGCACGGCCTGGCCGTCCTTCGTCACCCGGTAGAAGACGCGATTCTGGCCGACGACCAGCGGGCCCCTGGTGAGCAACTCCACGCTGAGGGCGCCGCTGGTGGCGACGGCGAGCTGCTGCGGCTTCGCGGCCGAAGGCTCAGGTGCGGGACCACAGGCGGCCAGAGAAAGAGCGAGCAACGAACCCACGAGCGACCTCGAGTGCTTCACGGCGTACCTCCAGCTGACGACGCCACTTCGGGCGACGGGACATGACACTGCGGAACGACGGGGCTCAGCGAGCGGGTGATGGTGCAGCCCCAGGTGGGTGACTTCGCCAGCGCGGTGTCGCCCCGGGAAAACGCCGCCAGCGCCTGCTCCAGCCACGGCTCGCGGCCTTCTTCGCCAGGCAGGCGCTCGTTGTCGAGCCACCCGCGGTAGAGCACCAGCCCATCACGCCGCACCAACACCACCGTCGGCGTCGAGCGCGCCTCGAGCTCGCGCGCGAGCAGGCCCCCTTCATCGCGCCACAGGGGGCGGGCCAGGCTGCGCAGCCGCTCGGCTTCCCGCAGCGAGTCCAGCGTCTCCCCGGCGTTGCTGGAGACCTCGACGAAGGCCACGCCCCGCGCCCACCACGCCTGCGCCAGCGCGTCCACCCGCGCCTGGTAGCGCCGCACGCACGGGCAGCCGGAAGACCAGAACACGAACACCGTCGCGTCCGCGCGCGCGAGCAGCTCGCGGATCGAGGTGGGCTGCCCCCGGGTCGGCTGTAGCGCGAGGTCCGGGAGTGAAGCACGCGCCACCGGCACGCTCGCGCAGCTCAGCCACAGCGCGCAGCCGGCCAGCAAGATCGCCCGCTCAGAAGAACCCATGTCGAACTCCCAGGTTGAACGCGAAGCGGTCGGCGCGGTTCTGCGCCGCGCCCAGCCGACCCAGCGCGTCGGTGCTCACCGCGGCGGTCAGCGCCCAGTGCGAGGTGAGCTTGAAGCTCGCCGAGAGCGCCGAGGTGAGGCCCATCGACTCCGAGTCCGTCACCAATTGCCCGTCGAGCCAGAGCGGCGCCTCGTATTCCCAGCGCAGCGCGGCGGCGACCACCAGCCGCTCGGAGAACAGCTCGCGCCCACCAGACAACCCCACCTGCACGCCCGGCCCGAAGTGCTGCAGCTGCCGCGTGTCCATCCGGACGAAGGGCGCGGTGTACACGCCCGCCACGTCGAGCCGGAGGAACCAGGGCAGCTTCGTCACCTCTGCCACCACGCCCAGGCTCGCCGCGAACGCCCCGCGCCCGGTCGCCGACGCGCCCAGTGGATCGGTCGCCTGCTCGGGACGCCGCCCCGTGGGGCCGACCACCTGCGCCAGCACCGCGAGGCCCGGCACCCACTCGTACTCGCCCAGGCCGATCGCCTCCCACCGCACCGCCGCGGAGACGTCACCCAGCCCCGTGCCCAGCGCGTGCGTTCCATCGGTCGAGGCGCGCACGCCCGTCACCCACGGCACCCGCGCCGAGACCTCCCACCGCTGCGCGAGGCGAACGATGGCCCAGCCCTCCACTCTCAGCTCGTCTTCCATCAGCCCCGCGCTGAACGGGCGGAAGCGTCCGGCCGTGTCGAACCGGCCGGCGCCGTGACTCCACGACGTCGAGAGCCCGGCGGCCGCGTCTTCCCACACCACCAGCCGCCCGGCGCCCACCACCG
>VFKJ01001015.1 GCA_009885595.1 Myxococcales bacterium
GCCCGGCTACTCGCCTGATCGCCCGCTGGTGCTCACTTCGCGCTTCGTGCTCGAAGAAGCGCAGCAGGCCGCCCGCTGCAGCTGCGGCGGGGGCGTGCTGAGCCTGGGCGAGACGAGTCGTTTTGGACTCCGCGTGGCGCGGGGCCGATGTGTGGAATGTGACGCCGACGTCGACCTCTTCTTCGTGTTGCCCGAGCTCTTGAACTGAGCGAGGCCAGCGGCGGGCGCGTTCACCTCGCCGGCGCGAAGCAGCAGCTCAAAGCCAGTGCCGCAGGCGGTAGGCGACCCACGAGAGAAGCCGCTGCACGAGCCCGTAGGCCGTCACGTCGGCCATCGTGATCGGCTCGCACTGCTGCAGGTCCTCGAGGAAGAGCCTCTCCAGCGCCGCCCCGAAGACGGGCTCGGTGACGATGGCGTTGACCTCGAGGTTCTGACGCAGCGACATGGGATCGAGGTTCGCCGAGCCCACCGTCGCCCAGGTGCCGTCCACCACCGCGGTCTTCGCGTGCAACACCTGGCCCGCGGCCCACTCGTACACCTCGATGCCGTTCTCGAGCAGGCGCGGGTAGAGCCCGCGCGCCGCGTAGAGCACCAGCTTCACGTCGGTGGTGGCCGCCAGAATGATCTTCACCTTCACCCCGCGGCGCGCCGCCATCACCAGGGCGCGCACCAGCTTCGCCGGCGGCAGGAAGTAGGCGTTGGTCACGCAGATGCGCTCCTTCGCCTTCGCGAACGCGTCTTCGTACGCCCGGCGGATGCCCTTGCGGTCGAGCGCGAAGTCGTTGCCCACCACCCGCAGCTGCGCGCAGCCCGCGAAGCGCGGCCGGGCAAACTTCGCGGCGTCGAACTTCGGCCCCTTGTTGTTGCGCCAGGTGGTGAGGAAGAGCTTCTCCAGCGCCTGGGCGTCGGGCCCCTCGATGCGCAGGTGGGTGTCACGCCAGCCCGCTCCGCCGTCGATCACGGGCGCATAGTCGTTGCTGATGTTGAGCCCGCCGGTGAAGCCCACCGCGCCGTCGACGGTGAGCGACTTGCGGTGGTTGCGCCGGCTCACCTTCGAGAGCGCCAGGCTGAGCGACCCAAAGTACCGGAAGGGCCGGAAGATGAGCAGCTTCACGCCCGCCTCCTGCAGCTCGCGCAGGCTCTCGTCCGCCACCTCGCTGCCCCAGTAATCGAACATCAGCAGCACCTCGACGCCCGCGCGCGCCCGCTCCATCAACGCGCCCAGGAAGCGCAGGCCCAGGTCGTCGTCCTTCAAGATGTACGTCTCGAAGCAGATGGTGCTGCGGGCGGCCGCGATCGCCGCCAGCATGGCCGGGAACGCCTGCAGGCCGTCCCTCAGCAGCGCGACGCGGTTGGGCCCCACCTTGGTCTCGGCGTAGGGCGCTTTCGGGTTCGACGGCGTCAGCACGGTGCTCACCCGGCGCCTCCCCCGGAGAAGTGGCTGCCCCGGGCGGCCAGCTCGGCAGGTGAGCCCTCGTCGACCACCTGGCCGTGCTCCATCACCACGATGCGATCCGCGTGGCGGATGGTGGAGAGCCGGTGCGCGATCACCAGCGTGGTGCGGCCCTTCATCAGCCGCTCCAGCGCCTCGCGCACCAGGTGCTCGC
>VFKJ01000801.1 GCA_009885595.1 Myxococcales bacterium
GAGGCGTCTGAGTCCATCTCGCTGGGCGCCGCGCGGCCCAGCCGGTGGCCGCTCGCGCTCGGAGGGTTGGGGTTGCTGGTGGGGTTGCTCGCGCTGGGCCTGGTGCTCAAGGGGCCTGAGGCCCCCTCGACTCCGCTCGGGGTGACCGGAAACGGCCCCGCGCCAGTGGCTCCTTCGACTCCCCCTCCAGAGCCTGCGCCGGTTCCTGCGATCGTCGCGCCGACGCCTGTTCCCACGGCTGCGCCTGCAGCCCGCGCGGTGGTGTCGATCGACGCGAGTCCGTGGGGCCAGGTGTGGCTCGATGGAAAACCGCTGGGCGACACGCCGGTGGCGGAGCTCAAGCTGCCGCCCGGCGAACACCAGCTCAAGGTGATGAACCCCGAGACGGGCAAGAGCAACACCCAGAAGCTGGTGTTGAAGGCCGGAGAGCGCCGCACGGTGCGCGTCGATCTGCGATGAGCGAGCTGACGCTGCAGACGAAGAGCCTCTCGCAGACCCACCTTCCGCTGGAGACGGTGCGGCTCGAGGTGCTCGAAGGGGAAGCGCGCGGCGCCAGCGCCCTGCTCACCTCGGGCACGTTGATCGCCGGTGGAAGCAGCCGCGCCGACTTCGTCATCCGCGACGCCACCGTGTCGGCGCGTCACGCGAGCTTCGAGCTGATGCGCGGCGCGGTGCGGGTGCGCGATCTCCAGAGCCGCAACGGCACCTTCTTCCTGGGCGCGCGCGTCGACGGCGCGGTGGTTCCCCTGGGCAGCCGGCTCTCGCTGGGCCGCGCGGTGATCGCGTTGGTCCCGGTCGCCGAACAACACCGCAGCGAGGCCTCGCGCTGGCACGGCCTGGTCGCCGATTCCGCCGTGATGCGCTCGCTGTTGTGGCGGCTGGAGCGCCTCGCGCCCAGCGACGTCACCGTGGTCATCCGCGGACCGAGCGGGGTGGGCAAGGAAGCCGTGGCCCGCGCGCTTCACCTCGGGGGTCCCCGCGCGAAGGCACCCTTCGAGGTCTTCGATGCCGCGGGGGTGAACGCCGAGCTGCTGGAGAGCGAGCTCTTCGGGCACGTGAAGGGCGCGTTCACCGGCGCGAACGCAGCGCGCGCGGGGCTGCTCGAGCGCGTCGATCACGGCACCCTGTTGCTCGACAACGTCGAGCAGCTCGCGCCCGAGCTGCAGCCCCGGCTGCTTCGCTTCCTCGAGGCGCGCACCGTGCAACGCGTCGGCGGCGGCGCACCCCGCACCGTCGACGTGCGCGTGCTCGCCACCGCGCAGCAGCCGCTGGAGGACGCGGTCGAGCAGGGCCGGCTGCGCGCTGACCTCTATTACCGGCTCGCGGGCGTGGTGCTCGACGTGCCGTCGCTGCAGCAGCGCCGCGACGACATCCCCGGGCTGTGCGCGCTCTTCCTCGCGGAAGCGGGCGCGAAGCTCGAGCTCACCGCGTCCACTCTCGCCGCGTTGCAGGCCCACCCGTGGCCGGGCCAGGCGCGGGAGCTGCGTCACGCGGTGGAGCGGGCGGTGGCGTTCGGCCGCTTCGAGCAGACGCCCGAGACGAAGGCCGCGTCGCCGTCGCCCTCCGATGCCGGGCTGATCGAGGCGCGCGGGAAGGTCGCCCAGGCCTTCGAGGCCGACGTGCTGCGCGCCTTGCTGGTGCGTCATCGCTGGAACGTGGCCGCGGTCGCGCGCGAGGCCCGCATCGCCCGCTCGCACCTCTACACGCTCATTCAGCGCTACGGCCTCACCCGGCCGGACTGACC
>VFKJ01000552.1 GCA_009885595.1 Myxococcales bacterium
CGCCACCCTGCACGAGGCTGGGTTGGCGCTGGGCCAGGTGAGCCCGGCCGACGTCTTCCCCGGCTCGCCCGCGGTGCTCGACGCTTCCCTGGTGGGCCTCGCGCCGCCCACCGCCACCCCCGCAGGCGACGTGAAGTACCTCGCGCACGTGTTGCTGGCGGCGGGCTCGGGCTCGAGAGACGCCAGCCCCTTCGAGTCGGCGCTGCAGCGGGCCATCGCCGACAAGGTCTCCGCCACCGCCCTGGGCAAGAGCCTCGAAGGGCTGCGCGTCAGGGCGCAGGCGCGCACCGTCTCGGGCAACCACCCGGTGGTGCAGGTCGAGGTGATGGAGCCCGAGCTCGAGGGCACCGCGCTCGCTTCCTGGAAGATCGAGAAGGTCCTGGGCGAAGGCGCGATGGCGAAGGTGTACCTCGCCACCGACACCCGCACCGGCCAGAAGGCCGCGGTGAAGGTGCTCAAGCAGGAACACCTGCTCGAGCCCGAGTTCGTGCACCGCTTCAAGCAGGAGGTGAGCGCGGTCAACGCCATCGCCAATCAACACATCGTGCAGGTCACCCACTTCGGGGACGAGCCGCTGCCCGACGGCCGGCGCTGCGTGTACTGCGTGATGGAGGTGCTCGAGGGCGCCGCGCTGGCCGAGGCGATCAACGTCGGCCCCTTCACGATCAAGCGGCTGGCCAGCCTCGGTCAGCAGATGGCGCGCGCGCTGCACGCCGCCCACGAGGTGGGGGTGGTGCACCGCGACGTGAAGCCCGAGAACATCTTCCTCGTCACCCGCGACGGCGTGCCCGACTTCGTCAAGCTGCTCGACTTCGGGGTGGCCAAGCTGCTCAAGCCCATCGGCGACTTGAAGCTGGTCGGCACCAAGGCCGGCATCGTGGTCGGCACGCCCGAGTACATGGCCCCCGAGCAGGCGATGGGTCAACCGCCCGACGCGCGCGTCGACGTCTACGCGGTGGGGCTGGTGCTGTACGAGCTGCTCGCGGGAACGCAGCCGTTCATCGCAGACAATTTTGGGCAGCTGGTGCTGCAGATCACCCAGACCCCGCCCCCGCCGCTGCCTCCGCTGGCGGTCAGCGGAGAGCGGATTCCCCCGGGCCTCGCCGCGGTGGTGATGAAGTGCCTCGAGAAGAAACCCGAGGCGCGCTTTCCCTCCGCGGCCGCGCTGGCCGATGCGCTGGCGGCCTTCACGGGGAACGCACCACCCGTGCAGATCGACGAGGCCGCGCTCGCCGCCGCGGTGCGCCCGTCCCGCGTGCCGTTGATCGCCGCGGCCCTGGTGGTGCTCGTGCTCGCGGCGGCGGTGGCGTGGACGTTCGTGAGCCCGCCGGCCGAGGCGACCGTGCCGGCGCCGGTACCGGTGCCCGCGCCGGTGAAGGCGATTGAGCCCCCGCCGGTGACGCCACCGCCCGCGCCCGAGGTGCCCAAGACGGTGTGGCTCGACGTGAGCTCCACGCCCAAAGGCGCGCAGGTGAAGAAGGGTGCCGAGGTGCTGGGCGTCACCCCGCTGCGCGTGGAGCTGCCGCGGGGCGCGGTGGCCTCGCTCTCGCTCGTGCTGACGGACTACCTCGAGGAGACCCGCGAGGTGGCGCTGTCGGAAGACGTCGCGCTCGACATCGCGCTCAAGCCGGTGCCCAAGCCCAAGCCCGCGCCGAAGAAGAAGCCCGGCAAGCGCAGGTGAGCGCCTCGAGCTGCACCCCTCACTCTCGGACGTCAGGCAACCCACTGCGCTAGAAGCGGCTTCGATGAAGCTCGCCAGGAGCAACGACTTGCGGCTGCTGCTCCTCGCGGTGCTCTCGGCGTGTCCCCCGCCGCCGGCTCCAGGTCCCGAAGTGGTGGCTGATCCACTCGCGTACGCCTCGCCCCTGATGGGCACCGGCGGCTTCGCGTACTTCCACGGCGCCGCCTTCCCCGGCGCCTGCGTGCCCCACGGGCTGGTGAAGGTGGGGCCCGACACGCGCGGTGCGCAATACGGAGAGCTGCGCTTCATTCACTACTCCGGGTACTGGGCGGGCGACGACACCGCGATGGGGTTCTCCCATCTTCACCTGCACGGCGCGGGTGCGACCGACTACGGCGCGCTCATCGTGCAGCCGGTCACCTCGAGCGACCCCTCGGTGCTCACGCGCGACACCTACCAGAGCCGCTTCAGCAAGAAGTCCGAGCTCGCCTCGCCGGGCAGCTACGCCGTGACGCTCTCGAAGTGGAACGTGAAGGCCGAGCTGACCGCCTCCACCCACGCCGCGCACCACCGCTACACCTTCGCGGAAGGTGACACCCCGCGGGTGGTGCTCGATCTCGGCCGCGCCCTCCCGCCTGGAAGAATGACGGAGCAGGTGCTCACGCCCGTCGACGCCACCACCCTGCGCGGCAGCTTTCGCCTCGCGGGACAGATGAGCGACGGCTTCGGCGGCAACCTCGTCTTCTTCGAGCTGCGCACCAACCGCCCGTACACCGTCACCCAGACCTCCGCCGCCGGCCACGTATTGCTGCTCTCGTTCGAGCCCGGCGCCCCGCTGGAGCTGCGGGTGGGGCTCTCGCTCGTCTCCGCCACCGGCGCGACCGCCAACCTCGCCGCCGAGCTGCCTGACTTCGACTTCGAGGGCCACCGCGCGCAGGCCCAGTCGCTGTGGCGCGAGCGGCTGTCGAGGGCGCGCGTGTACGGCGGCTCGGAGGCGGACCGCGCCACCTTCTACTCTGCGCTGCGGCTGGCTTTTCTGATGCCTACCGTCATCAGCGACGTCGACGGCGCGTACGTCTTCGGCGGCGAGCGCGGCACCGTGCCCGCGGGCGAGGCGATGCTGAGCGACCTCTCCCTCTGGGACACCTACCGCACGGTGCACCCGCTCTACGCGTTGCTGAACGAGCGCGCCGCGCGCGACTCGGTGCACAGCCTGCTGCGCATGGCGGCGAACGGGCGCGGACTGCCCCGCTGGCCCATGGGCACCGGAGAGTCGGGCACCATGGTGGGCGCGCCCGCGGACATCGTGCTCGCCGACGCGGTGCTGCGCGGCGTGCCCGGCGTCGACGCGGAGGCGGCGTGGCAGCAGGCCTCTTCGGAGGCGCTGGGCAGCCCCACCCGGGGCGCTCGCGCGTCGATGGGCAGCTACGCGGCCACGGGCTTCGTTCCGGTGGAGGAGTCCGGCCGCAGCGTGGGCATCACCGTCGAGTACGCGCACGCCGACTTCGCGCTCGCCAGTCTCGGACGCAAGCTGGGGCACCTCGATCAGGCCGAGGTCCTCGAGAATCGCGCGCGCGGCTGGCGGAGGCTGTTCGATCCCGCGACCCGGGTGCTGCGCGCCCATCACGCAGACGGCACGCTCGTCGACGAGCCGTACTCGCTGACCAGCTGGGATCACTACGCCGAGGCGAACGCGCTGCAGACCACCTTGATGCCCCTGTGGGACCCCACCGCCTTCGACACGCTCTTTGGCTCGCACGACGCGTACGTCGCCGCGCTGACCCAGTTCTTCGAGGCCGCGCCCGGGGAAGAAGCCGCAGCGCTCGCGCAGCCCACCTACGAGCTGCGCTACCTGCCTCGCAATCACTACTGGCCGAGCAACGAGCCCGACATCCACGCGCCCTTCCTCTTCGCGCGCGCGGGCCTGCCAGAGCTGACCGCGAAGTGGAGCGACTGGGCGCGCGACACCTATTTCTCGTCGGCGCCCGACGGGGTGCCCGGCAACGACGACGGCGGCACCCTCGGTAGCTGGTTCGTCTTCGCGGCGGCGGGCCTCTATCCGGTGGCGGGAACCTCGACCTGGCTCATCGGCAGCCCGCTCTTCCCCAGGCTCGAGCTCACGCTGCCGACGGGCCTGTTCACCATCGAGGCGCAGGGCGTCTCCGCGGAGAACCTCTACGTGCAGTCAGCGACGCTCAACGGCGCGACGCTCTCGAGCGCGGAGCTGACTCACTCGCAGCTGAGCGCCGGTGGAAAGCTGGTGCTGGTGATGGGCCCCACGCCGTCGACCTGGGCACATTGACTCCCTCTCCTTCGCAGGCTCGGAGAGAGGGCGACTGGCAGGAGAAGCAGGGAACCGGAGCCCCCTGAGTGCTATTCGCCGCCCATGGATGACTGGAAGGCGAGCGTGCGTGGGGCCTGGGTGGGCAG
>VFKJ01000308.1 GCA_009885595.1 Myxococcales bacterium
AAGCCGCCACCGCTGCCGCCGCCGGGCCCACCGCTCTGGCCGATGTTCGAGCAGACGCCCAGGCTGCAGCGCTGGGCGAGCGCGCAGGAGGAACAGGTCGCGCCCTGGGAGCCGCACTGCGCGTCAGAGGAGCCCACCTGGCAGGAGCCCGCCGCGTCACAGCAACCGAACGGACACTCCTTGGGGCCGCAGGCCTTCACCGCAGGTCCACACGAGAGAGCGCTGCTCCCGAGGAACCCCATGAGCAGCCCCACCATCATCCACTTCGCGGTCGTCATGGGCGCCCGCAAACCACGTCGGCCGGATCTCCACAACCCACCGGCGGTTGATCAGAGCCCCAGCTGGGTGCGCAGCTCCGCGGGCGCGCTCTCCAGCACGTGCATCAGCACCCCCACCCGCTCGGCGTCGAAGCGGCCCACCGGGCAGAAGATGGTCCAGTCGCTGATGAGGCAGAGCTCGTGCAGCCCCCGCAGGCCTTCCCTCAAGGCCGGCACCGAGTGCGGCTGGTTGATGCAGGTGGCGTCGACGTGCTCGGCGCCGAAGCTGTGCACCTCGAACCAGATGTGCTCGCGGCTGCCGTACTGCGCGGGGTCCGCGGTGGGGTAGCCGAGCTTCACCAGGAACTTGAAGTGCTCGTTGCCCCCCAGCTTCCCGAACAGCGCCTTCAAGGTGGGCAGGCGCTCGCGCGAGAGCACCTCCATGCGGCGGGTGTGCGAGTTCGACACGTAGAGAATGGGCGAGCCCTCGAGCACCGGCAGGTGCCGGGCCACCGAGTCGAGCCCGCTGCCGAAGAGGCCGAACAGCTTCTTGCCGGGCGCGAACAGCACCGCGGTGGGGTTGCCGTGCACCTCGTCGCGATCGGCCCGGCCGCCGCCGTACTTCGGCCGCCGACACTCGAGCGCTTGTTCCCACGGCAACCACACCAGGGTGAGCTCGCGGCCCACCTCGACCGGCGTGCCGGGCGCGGGCAGGCCCTGCTCGAGGAAGAAGGCGGCGGTGCTGTTGACCAGCTCGCTGAGCAGCCGGCTGGCCTCGGGGGTGATGTCGAAGAGCTCGAGCTCGAGGCGGCCGCAGCGATCGAGCCCGTGCGTGTGGATCCACCCCGGCTTGCCGGCGTCGGAGACGAAGTGCATCACGAAGAGCGAGGTGGGCGAAGGCGGCGCGGCGGACTGCGCCGATTCCTTGAGCCACTGCGCGTGGTGCAGCCGGTAGGCCGAGACGTCGAAGGCCGCCACCGCGGTGGGCGCGAGCGCCAGCAGCGCGCGCAGCTGGAAATGAAAGTCCTCGAGCGGCGCGTCGCCGAACACCAGCATCACGCCCAGCGACCAGGCGCTGGTGGACAGCGCGTCCTTCTCCGCCGGCGAGAGCACCTGGTGATCGTGCTGCAGGTGCAGCGACTCGACCTTCTCGCTGTGCATCGCCCACACCGAGAAGCGGCGGCCGTCGTCGGGGAGCGCGCAGCTGAACTCCCAGATCGCGCGCGGCGCGATGGGCGGGGAGCTCATCTCCATCTTGAGCCCGGGGCCAAAGCGCTGCGTGAGCGCGGTCATGGCGGCGGTGGCGGTGGGCGGCTCCTCGTTCGCCGGCAGCCAGGCCCACATCGGCGAAGGAGGCCGGGGCGCGTCCAGGAACTGACGGTAACGAACAGGGAGCGTCATCGAAGCGAGTTCGGAGAAAGCGCGGGCAGCGTACCTTTTCCAGAAGCGATCGGCGGCGACTTCGACGAGGGTGCGGCCATGATCTGGGTCGCTCCATGAAACGAATTCTGGTCGTCGACGATGACGAAGCGGTTCGGCGGTTGGTTGACCACGTGCTGAGGCAAGCCGGCTACGAGGTCGTGCTGGCGATCGATGGCCAGCAGGCCCTGGCGAAGCTGGACTCGAGCTTCGAGGTGCTGCTGTGCGACAAGAACCTCCCGCTGCTACCCGGCACCCAGGTGGTGCTGGAGGCGCGCGCGAAGTTCCCCCACCTCACCACGGTGCTGATGACCGCGCAGCCCGAGGCGCTCTCGCTCACCACGCTGGGGCTGGATGGGTATCTGACCAAGCCGTTCCGCAGCAACGCGTTGGTGGTGCACACCCTCAACGCGGCGCTCGAGCGGCGCGCGCTGCAGCAAAAGCGGCAGGCGCTGCAGTCGCAGCTGCAGGGCGCCGTGGCACAGCTCACCCGGCGCGATCGCTGAGGCGCGCACGCCGCAGATCTTCCTCGGGCAGTAGCTGCGTTAGCGCGGCTTGCAGGGCAGCGCAGTTTCCCGCGTCGGCGCTGCGTGCGCTGGCAGTGCACTGTGGCGCCGCTTCAAGGGCCCCCTGCCTGGGACGTTCTCCCCCGGGCACCGGCGGGTGGGCCGGTTCGTCTTCGGCGGCACGGTGTTCGGCGCGGTCTCGGCGGTGGCGATGTACGTGCTCGGCTTCGTGCTCTGAGCCTTCGCCGGGAGCCGTGGCGGCCAGGCGTCATCCCCCGGTCGCGCGGGCTCAATGAGAGGTGAGCGCCGCTCGGATCCTCTGGACGCCGAGGAACATGGGCGTGGCCTGGAAATGAGCGGCGAGCTCGCC
>VFKJ01000879.1 GCA_009885595.1 Myxococcales bacterium
GCCCGTGTCCTTCGACACCGACGTGCTCACCGCCAACACCGAGGCGTTCAAGGTAGGCGAGGAGACGGTGAAGCGGCTCACCTCGTTCGGCAGCGCGGCGTCGATCCCGCTGAACCTGGCCACCCGCACCGCGCGGGCGGGGACGAGCACCGTGGTGGCGCAGAACGACACCCCCACCAGCAGCGGCGACGACCTCGAGACCTCGGGGCCGAAGTCCAAGAAGGTGGTGCTGGTGCCTTCCCAGCCGAAGAGGGTCGATGACGAGGTGGCGCCGGACATGGGCGAGAAGCCGCCTGAGAAGGTGGAAGCGAAGAGTGGCGTGCCCACCTGGGTGTGGGTGGTCACGGGCGTCGCGGTCGCCGGTGGACTGGGCGTCGGCGGCTACTTCGTCGTGAGTGAAGTGACCAAGCCCGTGACGGGCACCGTGACGGCGACCTGGTGAGCGAGATCATGAAGCGACTGCTGTTGAGTGTGTTGGCGGTGAGTGCCCTCGGCTGTGCTCCGAAGGAGGTCAACTACGCCCTCAACATCGTCACCAAGAGCTGCGATCCCGCCGCGGATCCCTTCGACAAGGTGCAGTTCCTCCGCGTTCGCGTGACCGGCACCGACATGGACCCGAAGACGGAGACCACCGCTTCGAATCCCGCCACCAAGGAACTGAAGATCCCGGCGATCCCCGCGGGGCTCGCCCGGGTGATCGAGGTGCGCGGCTACGACGGAGATCCCAACGGCGGTGCCCGGGTGATTTCCATGGGCAAGTCGTTGCCCTTCGACGTGCCTGACGTGGTGCCGGACGAGCTGATCGGCGGTTCAGAGAAGATCAACGTGATCCTGCGGAAGGTGAACACGTTCGCGCCGATCGTCTCGGCGGCCGCACCCACGCAGTGCCAGCAGCTCAGGGTGCCGCGCGCAGGGCACTCCGCCACGCTGCTGAAGAACGGCAAGGTGTTCATCGCGGGCGGCTACAACCTGAGGCCTGGCAGCCCGGAGAAGAAGGCGCTGGCGGACACCGAGGTCTTCAATCCTGGAACCGGGGCCTTCGAGCCGAGCAGGTCGCTGTCCATCACCTCTCAAGGCGCGGTGTACGAGCTGCCGCGGGCCTTCCACGCCGCGGTGCGGGCTCCGAGCGGCCAGGTGGTGCTCTGGGGCGGAGAGATCTACACCAACACCACCAACAACACGGTCAGCCCGATCGCGACGATCCTCTTCTATGACGCCGACGTGGACGACTTCGGCGCGGTGGGCTCGCGCTCGCCGGCGCCGATTCCGCGCTCCCGGCACCAGATGGCGATCGACGTGAACGGCAAGGTGCTGGTGGTCGGAGGCGTCACCCGCAGCGGCAACACCATGGGCCAGCTGGTGCCCACCAACGAGGTGGAGTGGCTCGACCCCGCCGCCGCCACCAACATCTACAAGATCGTCGACGGGGTGACGCTGCCTCGCCTCGAGGCCACGGTGATGCCCATCAAGAACGGCGAGTTCATCGCGGTGGTGGGTGGAACGGATGGCTCGGCGCTCAAGAGCGACATCACCTTCTTCAAGTTCAACGGGACCACCTTCGCCAAGCAGTCCACCTCGATGCCTCCGATGCTGTCGGGCGCTGGGCGGCGCGCTGCGGCGGGGGCGCTCCTGCGTGACTCTTCAGATCTGATCATCCTGGGCGGTTACAACGATCCCGCGCTGGTTCGTCCGGTGGCCTCGTCTGAGGTGCTGAACGCCTCGGCGGCCACGGTGGGACCTGGTCCTGACATTCGGACCGCGCGCGGCGACGTCTGCGCGGTCACCATGACCGACGGGACCGTGCTCGCGGTCGGCGGGAGGACCTCCGACACGGGGGCGCCTCCTCGTTCCGACGCGACGGCGGTGCTCATCACCGCGGCGAGCACCGGCGGCGTCACCAGCATCGGCGCGCCGAACCTTCCCAAGGCCCGCTACTTTCACACCTGCACGGCCCTTCAGGACGGGACGGTGCTCGTCACCGGCGGCATCAACGAGCTGGTCGATGGCACCGTCGAGATCCTGCAGGACGCGTACATCTACACCCCCACGCCTCCCGCGGACTGAGCGATCCTCAACGCGTGGGCGTGATGAGCGGAATCGTGTCGCGCCCGTTTCGCCGGTAGACGCTGAAGTCTTTCTCGTCGACGGTGATGACGGGGTGCCTGGGGTTCAGTTCGCTCATCCGCACAAGGCACAGGTCCGCAAAGTCCGCCTGACGATCCGCGTACCGTGCTGCCAGCTGTCGCAGTTCCTTGAAGTTCTTCTTCGCGTCGAAGGCGAGGCTCAGGAGTCCCTGGTCGACCATCTCGAGCACCAGCGACGTGCTCTTCAGGTGAAAGGCGGCTTCGGAAAGCACGGCCTCGCAGGTGAGCAGCGGCTCGTCGACCTCTTCAGCCAGCGCGACCGCCCAGGCATGGTGATGGTCTCGCCTGTTGGCGAAGGCGACCAGAAAGCCGGTGTCCGCGATGGCCCTCACTTGCTCGAGTACCCCTTGCGCGCAGAAAGGGAGGGCGGCCCACTCACGGAGCCGGCGAGTCGCATGAAGGGTGCCTTCTTCTTCTCCGTTCGGACCCGCTCGAGGTGCGCACGGACAATCTCGCTCTTGGGGATGCCCGTTTCGCGGCTCACCTTCGCGAGCCAGCGCTCGAGTTCATCCGTAAGACGAATGGTGAGCGTGTGAGTCATGATGCAGAACTGTAACACAGCGAGACGAACGCCTGCAGCACGGCGTTCGAGCGCGCGCAACCCTGTCCTCGATCGCCCCCGCCGGGTTGCATCGGCCGGGCGATGCTGGCAGGAAATCTGGTTTTCCGCGAAGCGATGCGACTACCCCCTTCCTCCAGGAGGCCCCTGCCTCCACCCGTGTCGGCCCCGCCCGAGCCTCCGGTGCTCCGGAGCCTCTCGCCTCGCCCCGGGCGTACCTTCGCGGCCACCCTCGCGCTCGCGCTGGCGCTCTCGGTGCTCCCGCTCCCTGAGGGGCTGCGGCCCTTCCCTTCGCTGCGGGAGGCCCCCGCGCAGACGGTCGCCCGCCTGCTGTGGCCCACGCGCCCCACCGCCCCCGTCGAACAGCCGCCGCCGCCGGTGCTCGA
>VFKJ01001031.1 GCA_009885595.1 Myxococcales bacterium
CGCGGCCATGGCCTCCCGCGTGCTCCGCAAGCCGAAGAAGGTGGTGAAGGTTCGTTCGCAGGCGCGGCGGCGCGGGCTGGAGGAGCTCGGCTACGGCCTCTTCCGCTTCTTCATCTACGGGCTCTTCGGCGTCGCGCTGGAGATCGTCTTCTACAACCTGGTGCGCAACCTGCGCGGCGTGCCGGTGCTGGGGCTGCTCTTCCAGTTCGACTGGCAGGTGGACCAGGCGCTCGCGCTGGGCGCGGTGTGGAAGGTGCCGGCGATCTCGCTCTACGGCCAGTGCAGCTTGTGGATGTTCTTCGTCTACGGGGTGGCGTCGTTCTGCATCGAGTTCATCTACCGCAACGCCTCCGACGTGCCCTGGGCGCTGCGCGCGCTCGTCTACGGCGTGGTCATCTTCCTGTGGGAGTGCGTCTCGGGGTGGCTGCTCTACTGGGGCACCGGCTACAAAATCTGGTTCTACGCGGACTCCGGCAACTTCTTCGAGATGACCTCGTGGCGCATCTTGCCCATCTGGTGCTTCACGGGCCTGGTGGTCGAGTACCTCTACCGCCAGCTGATGGATCCGGACCTGGTCAAGGCGATCGAGACGGTGACGCCCACGCCTGAGGTCTAACCCTTCGTCTCCACCCAGGTGCAGACGTAGGTGCAGGCGTGGCCGTCGTGGTCTTTGATCTCCACCTTCGGCGTCACCCCGGAGGCGCGCAGCGCGGCCTCCACCAGGCCCTGGGTGAAGCTCGGGTAGGGGCCGACCTCGTTCATCCACAACTCCAGACAGGTGGGGCTCAGCTCGGTCACCTTCGCGTCGGTGTAGTTGTTTCCCGAGCGGAAGTTCCGGGTGGCGCGGTGGATGGCGCGGCGCGGGCCGAGCACGCGAATCACCCCGAGCACCGCGCGCCCGAGGAAGGTCTCGCGGTAGCCCTCGATGAACGCCTCGCCCACGCGGAAGAGCGCCTTGTCGCGCGGCTCGTCGGGCCAGGTCTCCTCAGCCGAGGCGATGAGACACTTCATCCACACCTCGAAGGGGTACGCGGGGAGGAGCGCCGCGTCGACGTTGAGCCCCGCAGCCACGAGGCGCGCCTTGCACGCCTGGGTCATGCGCGGACGGATCGCGCGCAGCAGCCCTTCCATCGTCTGCTCGAACACCACCTGCTCGCCCGCTCCCATGTGGCGCAACTCTAGCAGGGTGCTGAAGAAGACCGGGCGTCTGTCTCCCTCTCCCCCGCGGGGGAGAGGGTCAGGGAGAGGGTCAGTCAGAACTTCGAGAAGTCGGGCTTGCGCTTCTCGAAAAAAGCCTGGAACGCCTCGCGCGC
>VFKJ01000341.1 GCA_009885595.1 Myxococcales bacterium
CCATTCCGCGCACCGTGGGTTGGGTGAGCCAGTGGGAAGAGATGATCACCGACGACGAGCAGAAGATCGCCCGCCCGCGCCAGGTGTTCACCGGCAAGCGCAAGCGCGAATACCTCGCCATCGACAAGCGCTGAGCTTCACCGCCTGGCGGACCACGGCCACCTTCCTTTTCGGAGGGTGGCCGTTTTTCTTGGTGCTCAGGGCGTGCCGTAGAGCCGCTCGATGGCGCCGGCGTACTTCTGGGCGACGATCTTCCGCCGCACCTTCAAGGTCGAGGTGAGCTCGCCGCCCTCGACGGTGAAGTCGTGCGGCAGCACCTCGAACTTCTTGATGGTCTCGAAGCGCGCCACCCGAGGGTTGACCTCGCGCTCGATCGCCTCGCGCAGGTAGGTGCGGAACGACTCAGAAGCCGCCAGCGCCCCCAGCTCGCGGGGGAAGCCCTTCTTCGCCGCGAACGGCGCCGCCCGCTCGGGATCGAGCGCCAGCAGCGCCACCAGGTAGTTGCGGCCCTCCCCCACCACCATCGCGTTGCCGATGGGCTCGATCGCCTTCAAGAGCCCTTCCAGGTTGCTGGGCGAGGTCTTCTTCCCCCCGGAGGTGACGATGATCTCCTTCTTGCGCCCGGTGATCATCAGGAAGCCGTCTTCATCGAGCTGCCCCACGTCACCCGAGTGCAGCCAGCCGTTCTGCAACAGCTCGGCGGTGGCCGCGGGATCCTTGAAGTAGCCCATGCAGACGTTGCCGCCCTTCACCAGGATCTCTCCGTCGTCGGCGATGCGCACCTCCACGCCCGGCATGGGGCGCCCCAGCTTGCCCAGCTTCATCTGGTGCAGGGTGGTGACCGAGGTCGGCCCGGTCACTTCCGACTGGCCATAGATCTCCGCGATCGGCAGATCGAGCGAGGCGAAGAACTCGAGCACGTCCTTCGAGATGGGCGCCGCGCTGGTGGCCAGCAGGTGCGCGCGATCGAGCCCGATGCGGGCCTTGAGTGGAGCGAACACCAGCCGCTGCGCCAGCGCGTACTGCCCCTGCAGGGTGATCGACGACTGCCGGTGCGACATCGCGTCGTCGTGAAAACGGGCCGCCACGCTGCGGGCCCACGCCAGCACCCGCTGACGGGTGCGCGGCTGGGTGGCGATGCCCGCTTCGGCCTTCGCCTTGAACTTCTCCCACACCCGGGGAACGCCGAGGAACAGGGTGGGCCGCACCTCGCGCAGGTTCTCCGGCAGCTTCTCGAAGCTCTGCGCGAAGTAGACCTGCAGCCCGTTGATCAGCGGCCCGTAGATGGTGCAGACCTGCTCGGCGATGTGCGAGAGCGGCAGGTACGAGACGATGGTGTCTCCAAAGCCGATCGGGTGGCACTGCGAGAGCTGCACCGTGGTCCAGCACAGGTTGTGGTGGCTGAGCATCACCCCCTTGGGGTGCCCGGTGGTGCCCGAGGTGTAGATGAGCTGCGCCAGCCCCGCGGGATCGAGGGTGTCGAGCCGCGCGTAGTAGTCCGACTCGTTGGCCCGGGCGCCGCGCTCCAGCACCTCGGCGAAGGTGTACACGCCTTCGCGGGGCACCGCGGGCGCGTCCATCACGATCACGTGCCGCAGCCTGGGCAGCTGCGAGCGCACCGAGAGCAAGGTGTCGAGGAAGGCCTCGTTCTCCACCAGGGCGATGGTGGCCTCGCAGTGACCGGTGATGTACCCAATCTGCTCGGCCGAAGCAGTGGTGTAGATGCCCACACCCACCCCGCCCGAGGCCATCGCGCCCAGCGCGGCCACCACCCACTCTTCCCGGTTGAAGCCCATCACCGTCATCGCCTGCTGCGGCTCAAAGCCTAAGGACTGCAGGCCCAAGGCGAAGTCCCGCACCCGCTGCGCGTACTGGCGCCAGGAAGTGGGGACCCACGCGTCGCCGCGGCGGGTCCACAGCGCGGGCTCGTCCTTCAGCCGCTCTGCTACCTCGTGCAACTGGTGAACCATCGTCTTGGGGATTTTGAGCGACATTTCGGACCACAGCGTTCTTGAAGGTCGTTGACAGGTCAACGACGACGCCGCTATCTCCACCGCCTCTCATGGCGACCATCGATTTCACCTGTCAGAAGTGCGAAGGCATCTTCGATCTCGACGCGGCGGATCTCGTCGACGGCACCGAGAAGCTCGCGTGCCCTCACTGCGACAACAAGCTCACCAAGACGGCCAACGAAGACTTCAGCGCCGCCCTGGCCGAGCTCACCGCCCAGCTCGCCGCGATCGCCAAGAAGTTCTCGGTGTCGCTCGAGGTGGAGACCACCGATCTCCCCGCGGCCGCCGTGGAGGACGACGAAGATGACGACGATGACGACCTCGACGAGGACGACGACGATGATGATGACGACGATGAGGACGAAGACGAGGAAGAAGACGACGACGCCTGAGTGGCGCGCTCGCTGAAGGCTCCTCGAGCCCCGGCCGTGACGTCGAACGGCGACAGCCTCGGGGAAGGCAGTCGGTTCGGTGTGGCACCGGCGCCCTCACGAACAGGCCTCGGCGCGGAGTTCTGTTGACCCGGTGAGCGAGGCTTCGGCGCGCTGACGTTCACCACAGCGCCGCGCCGACGGGCGAGCCTTTCGCGGGATGTTGTCGAGTATTCCGACAGCAGGAGTATATTATGGCTTTAGTGTGTTTTCAACAACGACCCA
>VFKJ01000952.1 GCA_009885595.1 Myxococcales bacterium
CGACAGCCCCCCGGTGGGGCGAGAAGGAGTCGAACCTTCGACCGCGAGATGACGAGTCTCGTGCTCTGTCCTGTCTGAGCTATCGCTCCGGCGATTCAGGCCGGTGTCCCCTTTTGTGGAGACGGTGTCCCATCGATCACTCCTGTTGGAACCGCCTGGCGTTGACGTGGAAGCGTGAACGGTCTCCCGTACCAACCACGAACCGGCGCAGCCAGTGACCGACGACGCCCTCCGACGTGGGCTCCTTTTTCTGCCTGACGGTGTTAGTTCGAAGTCGCGATGTCAGCGCCTCCGCCCTTCCAGTCGAAGCACCCGCCGACGAGCTTCTACCGCTCGGTGCTACACGCGTGGAACGGCCTCATTCACACCGTGGTGCACCAGCGCAACATGCGCATGCACATCATCTCGGGGCTGCTGGTGGGGCTGGTGGGCAGCGGCATCCCCTTGGGCCTCGCGGAGAAGGTGACGCTCATCTTCTGCGTGCTGCTGGTGCTCTTCGCCGAGATGCTCAACTCGGCGATGGAGCAGTTGGTCGATCTCGCCATTCAGCAGTTCGACGAGAAGGCGAAGCTCACCAAGGACATCGCGGCGGCCGCGGTGCTGGTGCTGGCGATCGGCACGGTGGTGCTGTTCGCGGCGGTGCTGGTGCACAACGCCGACGTCATCTTCGCCAACCTGCCGGCGATTCAACGCCAGGTGCTCTTCGGGGTCCCCCTGGTCTTCCTCGGCGGAGCGCTGATGCACGAGCAGGTGAAGCCCGCGTGGGTCGACGTGGTGCTGGCGATCGGCGCGCTCAGCTTGTGGGGCTTCCTCACCTCGTGGACGGAGAGTGAGGTCTTCTCGGCGATGACGTTGGGGTTGCTGTTCGTCTGCGCGTCTGCGGCGTTCTCCCGCCAGGCGCAGCGACGTCGAGCCTTGCTGCCTGGAAGCGCGGACAAAAAATAAGGCCCGGGGGTACCGGGCCTTCTCTTACTTCCGCAGCGACGCCAAGGCCGCTGGTCTACTGCTCCCCTCGGGGTCTCCCTCCCGGCGCCTGGCCGGAACGGGAACGACCCGTCGGGTTCGCATCTCTTAGGCGCTGGCCCGATTCTCCGGGTTCGTGCCGTCGGCTGGCTTCACTTCCTTCAGGTCAGTGGTGACCAGGTCGATCAGTTCAGTCGCGATATCCAGAATCTGGTTCGGAGTGTAACCACCAGCGCGGAGCTGGGCAAAGAACGTGCGGGCGAGGATCTTGGTGCCCTTCTTATCGGTGCTCATCTTTTTCCCTCCAGTGGAGCCAAACTGTGGCTCAGCGATGGCGCCAGACAGTTCACCGCGCATGCCATGCGCCTGATCTCTGAATCCAATAGCTAAATCAGCTGGTTGACTTCATTTTCGAGTGTCAGGTGCGAAGCGCCCTTCGCACTTTGCCGCCACCCGCCGCGAAGCGCACGAGGCACCGCCGCAAGTCGAATCATGCACTTGCGGAATCGGGGGTGGCGACGGTAAGGCCGACCCGTGCCGTCCTTCCGGGTCAACAACCTCGCGCTCTGGCTCGATGAGCCCGAGTCGCTCTTGACGAAGAAGGCGGCGGAGAAGCTGGGCGTGAAGCCCGCCGATCTGGTGCAGGTGCGCGTGGTGCGATCGGTGCTCGACGCGCGAAAGAAGAACAGCCCCCGGTACATCCACACCGTCGAGGTCGAGCTCGCCACGGGCAAGCTGCCCAAGACGGTGCCGCCCGACGTGAGCGAGGTGGAGCCGCTGCCGCCCCCCGCCCTGCCGGTGAAGCGCGTTCCTAAGCAGCGGCCGATCATCGTGGGCATGGGCCCCGCCGGGCTCTTCTGCGCGCTCGAGCTGGCGCAGCGCGGGGTGAAGTCGATCCTCCTCGATCGCGGTCGCGACGTGATCGAGCGCCGGAAGGACGTCGCCAAGCTGATGCGCGACGGCACCCTCTCCCCCGAGAGCAACATGAGCTTCGGCGAGGGCGGCGCGGGCGCGTACACCGACGGCAAGCTCTCGACGCGCATCAACCACCCCTCGGTGCGCCGGGTGATCGAGACGTTCGCGAAGTACGGCGCGCCCGATCGCATCCTGGTGCAGGGCAAGCCGCACATCGGCTCTGATCTGCTGCCCTTCGCGGTCGAGCGCATGCGCAAGGACCTGCAGGAGATGGGCGTGGAGGTGCTCTTCGAGACGCGCGTCGAGGACCTCTGTAGCCGCGACGGCGTGTGCACCGGGGTGAAGCTCGCGGACGGGCGCGAGCTGCACAGCGATCGGGTGATCCTGGTGCCGGGCAACTCGGCGCGCGAGCTGTTCGAGCGCTTCGCCGCCGACGAGCGCGTGTTCATCGAGCCCAAGCCCTTCGCGCTGGGCTTCCGGGCAGAGCACCCCCAGGCCCTCATCAACGCCATTCAGTACGGGGAGAAGACCGCCGCCGAGTCGAAGCTGCCGCCCGCGGACTACAAGCTGGCGGAGAACCTCTCGGTCGACGGCGACGTGCGCGGGGTGTTCTCGTTCTGCATGTGCCCGGGCGGGGTGGTGGTTCCCACGCCCACCGAAGAGGGCATGCAGTGCACCAACGGCATGTCGAACTCGCACCGCAACTCGAAGTACGCGAACGCGGGCCTCGTGGTGTCGGTCTCGGTCGAGGACTACGCGCGCGAAGGCTTCACCGGGCCGCTCGCGGGCATCGCCTTCCAGCGGCACTGGGAGAAGCAGGCCTACCAGCTGGGCGGGGGAAAGTACTTCGCGCCGGCCCAGTCGATCCCCGACTACCTCGCGGGCACGCTCACGAAGAAGCCCGAAGGGACCTCGTACCGGCCGGGCCTCGCGCACGTCGATCTGAACCGGCTGTTTCCCGCCTGGCTCACCTCGTCGCTCAAGCAGGCGATCAAGGCGTTCGATCGGCGGATGAAGGGCTTCATCACCGATGAGGGCCTCTTGCTGGGCATCGAGGCGCGCACCTCGACCCCGCTGCGCATCACCCGCAACGAACAGCTGCAGTCGGTGTCGATGAAGGGGCTGTATCCGGGCGGTGAAGGCTGCGGCTACGCGGGAGGCATCGTGTCTTCAGGCATCGACGGGCTGCGCATCGCCGAGCAGATCTGCGCGGAGCTCTCGTGAAGTACAAAGTGCGCAGCAAGGACGGCGAGCTGGAATACGAGTCGTTCCAGCAGCTCGAAGAGGCCGCGCGGCTGGGCTTCGTGGACCCCGACGACGAGCTGCTGCGCGAGGGCGAGACCGATTGGAAGAAGGTCTCCACCCAGCCCGCGCTGGTCAAGCACAAGCGGCGAGGCCTCGGCGTCTGGAACACCCCGCTGGTGCGGTGGATCGCGCTCTGTGTGGCCGGCGCGGTGTTCGCCTTCTGGGCGATTCACCGGGGCACCACCGAGGACAAGCCCGAGCTCTACGCGGCCGGGCTCACCGCGGCCTTCCTCTGCGTGGGGGTGCTGTTCAAGGTGACGGCCGACGCCGCGCGGCGCCGGAGGTAGTCACTTCTTGGCGGCGCGCTGGTCGATCACGACCTTCTTGATCGCGTCGAACACCTTGGGCACCGCCATGCCGTTGGCCTGGTTGATGATGAACACGGGGATCGAGCCGCCCGGCACGGTGTAGACGTAATAGGTGGCGAAGGTCTTCTTGCCGTCTTCGCGGGGCTCGAGCAGCCAGTAGCCGTTGTTGGTGCGGATCCGCACCACGTCCTTCTTCTCCGGCATCAGGGGGTCCTGGTCCTTCGGGGCGGCCGTCCAGCTCACCTTGTAGAAGCCCTTGCCGTCCTTCCAGTCTGACTCGTCCTTGAGCACGATGATGTAGTCCCGCTCGTCCACCATGGGCGTGTTGAGCCGGCTGTAGAAGAGCACTTCCTTGCCGTCAGCGCTGCGGGTGAGCGCCTTGGCCTCGGCGGTGAACGGCATGTTCTTCTGGTAGCTGTCGAGGTCCTGAATGACGTCGAACACCTCTTTGGGGGTGGCGTTGATGAGGCCGATGGCGCGCATCTCGCGCACCTCGCTGCCTTCCACCTGGCGGCGGTAGACCTTGATTCCTTCAGGCTCGGCGGCGAGCTCCCAGCGCGGGGTGTCGGCGAGCAGCAGCAGCGGAACGAGGGCGAGACCGATCATCATGCACATCCTGTCGATACTTGGGGTGGCGCGAGGTAGTGTCGCACGGCCTTGAGCCAGACTGAAAACCCAGAAACGAATTCAGACGAGCGCATCCGCAAGATCTACGTGAAGGACCTCAAGCTCGGTGAGGCCGTACACACGGTCTTCCGCGCCGCTCGCAAAGAGAAGCACACCAGCCGGGGCGGGAAGTCCTTCCTCGCCCTCACGCTCGTCGACCGGACCGGCGAGGTCGATGGCCGGGTGTTCGACAACGTCGACGCCGCGGACCAGGCCTTCTCCGCTGACGACTACCTGCTGGTGAAGGGGAAGATCGGCCAGTTCCACGGCAAGTCGCAGGTGGTGATCGATCGCCTCGAGCGCCTCGATCCCGGCCCCATCGACGCCGCGGAGTTCGCCTTCACCCCCGCCCCGGTGGTGGAGAAGCCGGCGCCCGGTGCTGCCCGGGAAGCCACCGAAGCGGCGCCCGCGCCCAAGGTGCACCTGAGCCGCCGGCTGGCGCGCCTGCTGGAGAACCCGCAGGTCGCCCAGGCCCTCGACGCGCTCGCCGCCCAGCTCGAGAAGGCCATCGAGAAGGACCTGCACCTCAAGGCCGGGCTGCCCCCGCCGCCTCCCCGCGAGCCGCGTGAGCGTCCCGAGCGCAAGCCCCGGGGTCCGCGCGTCGAGCACAAGCCGCGCGCCGAGGCCGAGGCCGCCCACAAGCCGTCCGAGCCCCGGCGCGATCCCTCGCTGCCCGAGGGCCTCGCCTTCAAGCCGTTCAACGCGCTCGTCAGTGAGGGCGAGAAGACCGAGCCGCCGAAGGCCGAGACGACCAGCGGCTGATCATGGCGAAGCGACTCGGGGAAAAGCTCATCGAGGCCGGGCTGGTCTCTGCCGAAGCCATCGAGCAAGCGCTCAGCCACCAGAAGATCACCAGCCACCGGCTCGGTGACTGCCTGGTGGAGCTGGGGCTGATGCAGGAAGGCGTGCTGCTGCGCTTCCTGGCCGCCGAGTTCAAGACGCGCTTCGTGTCGGCCGAGAAGCTGGCGCAGGCGAAGATCGCGCCCGAGGTGCTGGAGAAGGTGCCGGTGCGCATGGCCGAGAAGCAGGACTTCCTGCCGATCGCCTTCGACGCCGAGCGGCGCATCCTCTCCATCGTGATGGCCGAGCCTCAGAACGAGGCGCTGGTGAAGGAGATCGCCATCATCACCGACATGACGGAGGTCTTCGCCTACGTCGGGGTGCGCAGCGCCATCCAGGCGGCGATCAAGAAGCACTACTACGGCGATCCCACCGCGTTCGCGTCGATGCAGAGCGGCGCCTCGATGCAGCAGGACGCGCGCAAGCTGGCCGGCGCCTACGAGAGCAGCGACCCGCGCATCGACGCCAACCGCAGCGGCGCCAGCGGCAGCAGCTCGGGGAAGACCTCCAGCCGGGCGAACCCCACCCAGCTGCGCGAGGCCCTGGGCGCGGTGCGCGGCACGGTGGGCGAGAACGACTTCGTCGAGACGCTCAACATCCTGGTGGGGCTCTTGGAGATGCCGCGCAAGGAGTTCCGCGGCCACTCCGCGCAGATCGCCCGCCAGTCGCAGCTGATCGCCAGGCGCATCGGGCTGCAGCCGCGCGAGGTCGCGCACACCTCGGTGGCGGCGTACCTGCACGATCTCGGCAAGAAGCCCGACAAACACTTCACCCTGCCCCTGCTGGCGGTGAACCCCGAGGCGAGGGCCGAGGCCAAGCGCTACGCGCGCGCGCCCATCAAGCTGTTCGAGACCGTGCACCTGCCCGGCGGCGTCAACGCGGTGCTGGCGCAGCTGTACGAGGCCTACGACGGCTCGGGCGTGCCGCAGGGCGTGAAGGGCGAAGACATCAGCGCCGGGGCGCGCATCATCGCGGCGGTCGACGCCTTCTTCGAGCTCACCCGAAACCCCTTCAACGTGCACGGCCGGGTGATGACCAAGCACGAGGCCATCGCCTCGATGCGCGAGCAGGCGGGCACGCTGTTCGACCCGGTGGTGGTCGACGCGCTCGACGTGCTGCAGAGCGGCGATCTCCTGCGGCAGCGGGTCGAGCAGGACGGCCGCCAGGTCTTCGTGGCGGATCCCGACGAGGCGGTGCGCACCGACCTGATGGACTCGCTGGCCAAGAGCGGGTTGGTGGTGCAGTCGGTGATCAAGCTCGACGGCCTCATCGACGCGGTGCTGGCCAACGAGGCCGACACCCTGGTGGTGGGGCTGGGCTACGGCGTGGGCGACATCGTGGCGCTGGTGCAGTTCGTCCGCGCGCGGCCGGAGAGCGCGGCCTTGCCGGTGTTGCTGCTGGGTGACCCGACGGATCCCGCGAGCCGGGAGCGGCTGGTGCAGTCCGGGGTCAATGGGTTCATTCCGCTCCCGCTGGCGCCCGACGAGGCGGCCCTGACGATTCGCACCGCGTACCTCGATCGGCTGGAGCACGGCGGCCTGGGGCACGTGGTGCGCGGGAGCTTCGACGAGCTGGCGTCGTTGGAGTTGTCCAAGCTGCTGGGGGCCACGCGCAAGTCGGGCCGGCTGGTGGTGCGCAACGGGCCGCAGGAGGGCTACCTGCAGTTCGAGCGGGGCCTGATCATCTACGCGCAGTTCGCGGACAAGAAGGGCGAGGCCGCGATTCAGCCGCTGCTCACCTTGCCGCAGGCGGACTTCGCGTTCGATCCCGAGGCGCTCTTGACGGACATGCCGAACGTCGAGCGCGACTTCGACGTGGTCGCGCGTTCCCTGGGCGCCTAGCTCCCTCTCCCCCGCGGGGGAGAGGGTCGGGGAGAGGGCTAACCAAGCCTGATCTCGATCCCCAACAGCGCCGCCGTATTCCGAGCACACCTCAGGGCCACCTCGTCAGCATCCCGGCCATGCAGCTCGGCCACCTTCTTCGCGGTCTCCCCCACCCGGCTCGGCTCGTTGGGCCACTTCCCGCGCCAGGGAATGGGAGACAGATACGGGCTGTCGGTCTCCACCATCAGTCGCTCGAGGGGGGCGAACTTCACCGCCTCCTGCAGCGGCTCGGTCTTCTTGTAGGTGACGACGCCGGAGATCGAGAGGAAGAACCCGAGGTCGAGGTACTTCCGCGCGGCGGCGAGATCACCGGTGAAGCAGTGAATCATGCCCTCGTGCATGCCCTCGCTCTCGAGGATGGCGGCGCACTCCTCATGCGCATCGCGCACGTGAATGACGATCGGCTTCTTCACCTGCTTCGCGAGCTGGCACTGCCTTCGGAAGCTGAGCACCTGCACCTCGCGAGGTGAATGGTCGTAGTAATAATCGAGGCCCGTCTCACCGACGGCCTTCACCTCGGGCAGCGCGGCGAGCTTCGCGAGCGTGTCCCAGTCTTCCAAAGTCGCCACCGCGGCGTCATGCGGATGCACCCCGATCGTGGGCGTGAGGAACTCGGGGTGCGCGCGCGCGGCGGTGAGCGCGTGGCCGAAGTCGCCCGGCTTCTGGAGCAACCCCACCACGACGGCGTGCACCACCCCGGCGGCGCGCGCGCGTTCGATCACCTCGGCGGCGACCGGGAAGTCCTTCGTCTCCAGGTGGCAGTGCGCGTCGATGAGCGTCATGAGGCAGATCTATAATCGGCGAGCACCGCTGCCAGCTCTTCGGCCGAGTCAGCGTCCTCCAGCTTCAGCCCCTCGACCTTCGCGCGCGCCGACGGCGTGCCCAGCAGCAGCAGCCCTTCCGCGGCGTCGAGCTTCAGATCGTCGGTGGCGTCGGCCGCTCCGAGCAGCCCGGTGAGCGCCGGCTCTGCGGACACATCGCCCAGCCGGCCGAGCGCGCGGGCAGCGGTCCCTCGGGCGGGGTCGTCGGCGTCAGCGAGGATCTCCAGGAGGCGAGCGAGCGCACCGGGGGCCTTCACCACGCCCAGCAGCTCGACCGCCATCGGGCGGTCCATGGTCCACTTGCGGCCGGCGCGCTTGAAGAGGTGGGCCACGCCGTCGGGATCCCCGAGGGAGGCGAGCGCGCCGGCGAGCTGGGTCTTGTCGAAGGCGGGAATGAACCAGCTGGCGAACGCACGCTTCAGAGGGGGAATGACGTCCTTGTTGCCCAGCTGCGCGAGCGCGGAGGCAGCGCGGAAGCGAAGATCAGTGTCGTCGAGGGCCGCGAGCAGCACCTCGAGCCCGGCGGTGTGGTTGAGCGCCACCATCCCGCGGGCGGCTTCGAAACGCACGACGAGCTCGGGATCGTTCAGGGCAGCGGCGAGCGCGCCGCGGGTATCGGGCAGCGCGAGATCGGCGAGGCGGCCGGCGGCTTCGACACGCACGCGGGTGACCTTGTCCCCGAGGTGGCGGACGAGAATGTCCTTCGCCTCGGCGGGCGCGAGGATCTCGGTGGCGAGCGCGAGGCCGGCGCAGCGTACTTCGTCCTGTTTGTCGGCCAGCATTCGCACCACGGCGGGCTCGAAGTCGCGGCGGGCCTCAGGCGGCGCGTCGAAGGCGAGCTCGCACAGGGTGTCGGCGGCTTCGGCGCGCAGGTCTGCACGGGCCTCACGTTCGAGGGTGAGCAGCGCGAGATCGCGGGCGTGCTCCCTCTCCCCCCCAGGGGAGAGGGTCGGGGTGAGGGGCGAACTCATTTCACCTCGGTACCAGGCGGCACGTCGCCCGGGTCGAGCAGCACCACGTTCTTCCCGCCGCTGCCCGAGGTGAGCACCATGCCGCGCGACTCGATGCCCTTGAGCGGCCGCGGCTTCAGGTTCGCCACCACCACCACGTTGCGGCCGACCAACTGCTCCGCCTGGTAGGCCTCGGCGATGCCCGACACGATCGTGCGCGGCGCGCCCTCGCCGAGGTCGATGCTCAACTGCAGCAGCTTGTCGGCTTTCGGCACCTTCACCGCCGAGAGCACCTTCCCCGCGCGCAGTGACACCTTCACGAAGTCGCCGAACTCGATCTCCGCGGCCGGAGGCGCAGGCGCAGCCGCCTCGGCCTTCTTCGGCTCTTCCTTCACCGGCGGCGCCACCACCAGGGTCGCGACCGCCGTCTCCTCGATGCGATTGATGATGGGCGAAGGTTCACCGAGCGGCTTGCTGCGATCGAGCAGCGGATACTTCGCGGTCTGCAGTTCCTTGAAGGTGAGCTTGGGCCGGTTGAGCTGGTCGGCGAGCTTCTGCGCCAGCTGGGGCACCACGGGGTCGAGCAGCGCGGTGAGCAGGTAGACGATCTCCGCCGCCTCGCTGAGCACCGACTTCGCCGCCGCCGGATCAGTCTTCAGCGTCTTCCACGGCTCGGCCCTGGCGAGGAACTGGTTCGCCGAGTAGCCGATCTCCAGGATGAGCTTGATCGCCGCGCGGTGATCGAACCCGCCGTAGGCAAGGGCGATGTCCTTCACCTTCGCGAGCGCGTCGCGAACGAGCTGACCGCCGACCTCCTCATTGGGCGCCGCGAGCGTCTTGTCCTTCGCGAGCAGGGACAGCGTGCGGTTGGCGAGGTTGCCGAGGTTGTTCACCAGCTCCGCGTTCACGCGCTGGCGGAACTCGAGCAGGCTGAAGTCGAGGTCTTCCGGACCCGGACCGAGCAGCGACGCGTAATAGAAGCGCAGGTAGTTCGGATCGAGCACATCGAGATACGGGCGCGCGTTGATGAACGTGCCCCGCGACTTCGACATTTTCTCGCCG
>VFKJ01000039.1 GCA_009885595.1 Myxococcales bacterium
AAAGTGGTTCCCTCTCCCTGCGCAGCGGGGAGAGGGTCAGGGTGAGGGGCCGATCCGAGCACCGGGCGAGACTTTTGAGGACAGGGCGGGGTGAGGGGCTCGAGAACGATCGGTGAGCACGATCAGGTTCTTGTCGATGGTGCGCAGTCAGGTGGCGGTCGAGGTCTCGGCCTCGTCGACGCTCTGCGCGGCGCCGCTGGGCAGCTCGCGCGGAAGCAGCAGCTTGCCCAGCCCCAGGGCGACGAGCGAAGCCGCGGCGCTGGCGAGCAACACGCCCGTCTTCGCGGCGCCCAGCAGGTTCAAGTCGTGGAAGGCGAGCTGGGCGATGAACAGCGACATGGTGAAGCCCACGCCGGCCACGGTGCCCAGCAGCAGCAGGTGCCGGGTCGACAGCCCCACCGGCATGGTGGCGAGCCCGACTTTGCGGGCCAGGGCGCAGGCGAGCAGCACGCCCAGCGGCTTGCCCAGCAGCAGGCCCACCGCGACGCCGCCCGTCACCTGCCAGGCCGCGGCGTCGAAGGTGACGCCACCCAGCGAGACGCCTGCGTTGGCGAGCGCGAACAGCGGCATGATCCCGAACGCGACCCAGGGGTGGAGCATCGCGATCAGCCCCTCGGCAGGAGAGAGCGCCTCGCGCCGCGCGGCCGCCACGTTCTTGAGCGAGCCCGCCAGCTCGCCGGTGGAGCGCGCGTCTGGGTTGGTCCGCAGCTCGTCGAGCTCCTTCTGCACGCCGTCGACGAAGCCCCTGCGGCCCAGCCAGGTCTTCACCGGGGTGACGAGGCCGATGAGCACGCCGGCGATGGTGGGGTGCACGCCGGCCGCGGCGATGCCCGCCCAGATCACCACCCCGGGCACGATGTACGCGGCCTTCGCGCGCACGCCGAACCGCTGGAGCACGAAGATGCCGGCGAGGCCCGCGAGCGCGATGCCGAAGCCCGAGAGCGAGAGGCCGTCGGAATAGAAGACGGCGATCACCAGGATGGCGCCCAGGTCGTCGATGACGGCGAGCGCGAGCAGCAGCACCCTGAGCGCCGGGGGCACGCGCTTGCCCAACAACGCCAGGATGCCCACCGCGAACGCGATGTCGGTGGCCATCGGCACGCCCCAGCCCGAGCGCACCCCGGGGCCGTGAGCGATCGCCAGGAAGAGCAGCGCGGGCACCAGCATGCCGCCCACCGCCGCCACCAGGGGCAGGGCGGCGCGCCTGAGCTCGGACAGCTCGCCTGCGTGCATCTCGCGGCGGATCTCCAGGCCCACGAGGAAGAAGAAGATGGCCATGAAGCCGTCGTTGACCACCCACTCGAGGCTGCGATCGATCGCGAAGGGGCCCAGGTGGAAGCCGACGGGGGTGTGCCAGAGGGCGTGGTAGCTCGCCGCCCACGGGGAGTTGGCCCAGAGCATCGCCAGCCCGGCGGTGATCAACAGCACGATGCCGCTCGAGGCTTCGATGTGCAGGAAGCGCTCGAGAGGGCGAGTGGCGAGGCGGGCGGCGCGCAGCAGCGGCGTCCACGCTTCGGGGGGAATCGACGGAGTGCGGGTCGACATGGTGCTCCCAGCCGGAAGACCGGCGGGATGGCGGCCCGACCACCCTTGCGACCTGCGGCGTCCTCGCCGCACCCGATTCGATTGAGCGCCAGATATAGCGGGGAGGCCGCGCGCGCTCTACTTCTTCGCGCTGAGGCGCCCCGTCAGCTCAGCGTCCCACCAGCCGGTTCCCTGGAGAAGTGAAGCTGGGCCAGCGAATGCGTGGTCCTTCTGCGCGCTGTTGGCGTGGGGCCGGCGCCCGTCCGTAGCGTCTGGTGCATGCGCGTGCTCCTCGTCGGGCCGGACCTCGAGTCGAACCTCTCGTTGCGCTACCTCGCCTCTTCGCTGCAGGCCGCGGGGCACCAGCCGCGCATCGCCACCTTCGACGAGCTGAGCGACGCGCCCAGGGTGCTCGCCGCGGCCGCGGACGCCGAGCTCATCGGCCTGTCGATGTGTTTCCAGGTGCGCGCCCGCGAGTTTCTCGAGCTCGCGGAACAGCTCAAAGCCGCCGCGCCGCACCGCCCCATCATCGCGGGCGGCCACTTCGCGTCCTGCGCCGCCACCGAGCTGCTCGCGCATCACCCTGCGCTCGACGTCATCGTCATCCACGAAGGTGAGCAGGCGATCGTCGAGCTGGCGAACCTCGGGCCCCGGCTGGTCAGCGGCGCCGCCGCGCTGGCGGGCGTGGCGGTGCGCACCCAGAAGGGCGCGGCGCTCACGAAGGCCCGCCCCATCCTCGACGACCTCGACGTGTTGCCCGAGCCCGATCGCGCCGGCCCCGCGCGCCTCGTCGCCGGAGTCCCCACCGCGTACTTGATGGGCAGCCGCGGCTGCGTCAACGCGTGCGACTACTGCTGCATCACCACGCTCCACCGCCTCGCCCCCGGAAAGCGCTTCCGCCAGCGCTCGCCCGAGAAGGTGGCCGGCGAGATGGCCGCGCTCTTTCACCAGCGCGGGGTGCGGCAGTTCGTCTTCCACGACGACAACTTCCTGGTGCCCTCGTACGCGCACAACCACGCGCGCATCGAGCGCCTGGCCACCGCGCTTGGGCGCAACCAGGTGAAGGACATCGCCCTGGTGCTCAAGTGCAGCCCGCAAGACGCGGAGCCGCGCATCCTCTCCCGGCTCAAGGAGCTGGGGCTCATTCGCATCTTCATGGGCATCGAGTCGGGCACGCAGTGCGGCCTCGACGCCATCGGCCGCAAGCAGACCGTCGCCGAAGCCGAGCGCGCGCTCACCCTCTGCGAAGAGCTCGACCTCAGCTCTCAGTACACCCTCATCACCTTCCACCCAGAGGCGACGCCCGAGAGCATGCTGGAGGACCTCGCGTTCGCCCGCCGCCACCCCGCGCACCCGCTCAACTACTGCCGCGCCGAGGTCTACGCGGGCACGCCGCTGGAGAAGCGCCTGCTCGACTCCGGGCGCGCCATCGGCGACTTCATGGGTCGCGTCTACGAGTACACCGACCCGCGGGTGGAGCGCGTCTGGGACCTCGGCAAGGATCTCTTCGCGGGCCGCTGCTGGGGCCACGACGAGCTGCTGGGCCAGGCGATCCGGCTCGACCACCAGGTCACGGTGCTCCGTCACTTCTACGAAGGCGCAGCGGTCAAGCGCGTGGTGCGCGCGTGGAGCGAGCTGCAGGTCGAGCTCAACCTCGACACGGTGGAGCTGTTCTCCGAGTTGGTGCAGCGCTGCGTCATTCCAGACAGCCGCATCGACGTGAAGGACCTCGAGCATCGAGAGCGCCGCAGCCGCGAGGCGTTGTTGAACCGGCTGTGCGCGCTGGGAACGGATCTCGAGGCGTGCACGCGCGTCGCGCTGCCCGCGTCGGTGCGACCGCCCGCGAAGAAGAAGGCGTTCCGCTCGGTGGTGCCTCGGCACGCGGCCGCGGTGGCGGTGGCGCTGGGGCTGACCTACGCGCCCCTCGCCGCCGCGCAGGATGGAGGCAAGAAGCCGCCCGTCGTCCCCGGCAATCGCAAGGCCGGCAAGAAGTCACCTGATGCCGGCACCCTGCTGCCGCCAGAGCCGAAGCCCTGGCGGGATGATCACGGCGTCGCCGAGGCCGCGCCGCCCCCGTACGACCGCTTCAAGAACGACGTGGGCGTGGCCGAAGCCGCGCCGCCTCCGTACGACTACCGGAACGATCTCGGCGTCGCCGAAGCCGCGCCGCCCCCCTACCGCCCGGTGCGCGTCACGAGCTGGGGCGAGCTGACGGTGTTCGCGGGCGATGAGCTGGTCGTGTACCTGGCGGACGTCGGCAAGGTCTCCGGAAGGGTCGCGCTCAAAGGGAACGAAGGGCCGCTCATCTTCACCGTCAACGGGAAGACCGGTGATGCGCTGTTCCGCCTCACGCTCCAGCGCGTCGGGGTGCGGCTCTCGGTGCAGGCGGAGCCCGAGGTGAAGGTGACGCTCGACGGCCAGGCGGCGCTCACCCCCACGCAGCTCGACTGGGGTTCGGGTGTGCTCCATGTCTTCGAGCCGATCAGCAATGCCCGGCTGCGGCTCGTGTTCAAGCGGTGATCGTCAGCACGGCCGGGAGAGGTTTCCCAGTTCGTGCTGGGCTATGTCGGGTGCATGCGACGACGGTGGGTATGGTTGGGGTTGGCGTTGGTCGTGATGAGTGTGTTCCTCAATTGGTGGGCGCAGCGCGGGCGCACCACCCTCGTTCCGGCCATCGAAGCGACGGCTGACCTCGGCTCCGACGTCCGGGTGACGACCGCGCGGGCCGTCGCGGACGCGAGCGTCGCGCTCCTCGAGGCAACGGCCGTGGACGGTGTCCTGGAAGTGAAGGTGACGGCCGAGGGTGTTCCGGTGGCCGGGGCGCAGCTGACCTTCTCGAAGCAGCGC
>VFKJ01000311.1 GCA_009885595.1 Myxococcales bacterium
GCGCAGCCGTGGCGGAGTTGGATGCGGGGGTTCCTGAGGTCGACGCCGGCGTGGTGGCGGTCAGCAAGCGGGACCCTCCGGTCAAGCTCACCACCGCGATGGTGGGCAAGGGCATCTCGCAGTCGAAGGGGCGCTTTCAGAAGTGCTTCAAGGAGAACAAGCTCGAGCTGCCCTCACCCCAGGGCACGCTGAAGGTCGCCTTCGTGATCGCCTCGAGCGGCAAGATTTCCAGCGTCACCACGGATCTCGAGGGCACCAAGGTCTCCACGTGTATCGAGGCGGCGGTGAAGGGGATGGTGTTCCCCCGCCACGTCGATCTCGAGGTGCGGGTGCCGATCGCGCTGAGCTGGGACGTCCGGTAACTGCGGGTAAGCCCTCTCCCCGACCCTCTCCCCCGCGGGGGAGAGGGAGACAGTCAGAGATCGCGGCGGGAAGCGAGCGCGCGGGCCAGGGTGGCCTGGTCGGCGTACTCGAGATCGCCGCCCATCGGAATTCCCTGGGCCAGTCGCGAGACCTTCACGCCGATCGGCTTGAGCAGGCGCGTCAAGTAGAGCGCGGTGGCCTCGCCCTCGACGTCGGGGTTGGTGGCGACGATCACTTCTTCGATGGGCGTGTCCTGCAGCCGGAGGATCAGGTCGCGAATGCGCAGCTGCTCGGGGCCGATGCCCTCGAGGGGCGAGAGCACCCCGTGGAGCACGTGGTAGCGGCCCTTGAACTCGCGGGTGCGTTCGATCGCCAGCTCGTCGGCGATGCCCTCGACCACGCAGATGATCTTGTCGTCGCGGCGCGGATCGTTGCAGAAGCCGCAGAAGGTGCCCTCGGGGCCGTCGTGCAGGCTGAAGCAGCGGGAGCACAGCTTGACGCGATCGACGACCTCGTTGAGCGCCGCCGCCAGCGAGCGGGCGTACTCGGGCGGAGAACGCAACACGTGGAAGGCGAGCCGTTGCGCGGTCTTCTCCCCGACGCCGGGTAGCTTCGCCAGCTGCGCCACCAGGCGATTGATGGCGTCAGGCGTCATTGCAAAAAGCTCAGGTGATCCCGGGGATCTTGATGCCGCCGGACACCTTGCCCAGCTCGGCGGCCAGGTGGGCCTTGCTGTCGGCGAGCGCGGCGTTGACGGTGGCGATCACCAGGTCTTCGAGCATGGCGATGTCGTTGGGGTCGACCGCGGCGGCCGCGATCTTGAGGCTCTTGAGCTCCTGCGAGCAGCTGACCTTCACGGTGACGAGATCGTTCGCCGACTTCTTCTCGACGGTCTCCTCGGCGAGCTCCTGCTTCCGCTTCTCGATCTTCTCGGTGAGCTTGTTGGCCTGTCGGATGAAATAGTTGAGGTCGACTCCGGGCATGGGGGCTCTCTAATCGACCGTCGGGCCCGCGTCACCCTCGTCCGGGCTGGCGGCGGCGGCGGTGGGCTGGCGGGTGACGGGCTCGAGGTAGGCGATGTGCTCGAGCGAGCCGCCCAGGTGCTTGAGCACGCTCTTGAGGGCGGGGTGCGACTTCACCTTGTCTTCGATGCCGCGCTCGCGGGTGGAGCGATCGGTCGCCTCGACCTCGGCGATGCTCTTGGCCGCCGACGCGAAGGCCTGCACGCTGGTGTCTTCGACGAGCTTGATGGTGCGGCCCAGGGAGCGGGTGAGCTCGCCCTCGACCATCGTGCGGCTCATGCCGATCACCTGGGAGCGGTGGAAGGCCGCGTCAGCAGGGAAGGCGATGCGCACGAAGCCCTCGGGCGTGAAGCCCAGGAAGCGCGCGTACGAGAGCGACTTGCCGTGACGGGGTGAGGCCTCGCGCACCGCTTCCACGGCGCGCTTCCACTTGTCCTCGTCGCTCGCCGCCGAACGGTCGGTGGCGCTGACCGGGGGCGGAGGCTCGGGCTCGTCCTGCTCGTGAAGCTCGAGCGGGACTTCCTCTCCCCCTCTCCCCGCGGGGGAGAGGGCCTTGGAGAGGGCTGACGTGTCGGCCTTCGCAAGTTCGGGCAGGCACTCTCCTGACGCGCA
>VFKJ01000546.1 GCA_009885595.1 Myxococcales bacterium
CGAGCAGTAACTCCCTCCGCCCCCGCAGGGGCGAGGGTGAGCCCTCTCCCCAACCCTCTCCCCCGCAGGGGAGAGGGAGACAGGAGCGTCATTCCCGAACGCGACCGCTCTGCTGCGCCTGCGCGCCCTCGGGAGCGGCGATCGGCGCGATCGGCTCCAGCCCCTTGCCGCCGATCAGCGCCTCGGCGTCCTTCACGCTCTGCTGCACCGCATCGACCCCGGTGAGCAAGTCGTCGAGCTGCTCGGTCAACTGATCGGGGCTGGTCATGGTGAGCGCCTGGTCCCGCAGCAACCGCACCGAGTTCTCGATCAAGTTCATCTGCCCGCGCGCGCGCGCCAGGAACGTCTCGATCTCCTTGATCGTCTCCAGGCGCTTCTGCAGCACCACCGCGTTCTTCCCCGCGAGCTCCCGCACCGACTCGTCGGTCATCTTCTCCTGCAGGTTCTGCTGCGCGGTGATCTGCCGCTGCAGATCCTTGATGTCGACCGCCTGCAGGTAGCTCTCCGCCCGCCGGCACGCCGACGCCAGCCGCACGAAGCTGGCGTGCAGCTGCGAGAGCTTCTCCAGCTCGGTCTGCAGCAGGATCGCCTGGAACGAGGGGTTGTGCTGCATGTCGCGCTCGATCTCGCGGCGCAGCTCGTCGAGCGCCTTCGCGCGCTGCCATTCCCGCTCGCTCAGCTCGGCCATCAGCTTGTCGACGCGCGCGCGATCTTCCTTTTCCCGGGCCGCCCGATCGCTCTCCCGCACCGCGCGCTGGAACGGCTTCAGATCGGGCCCCAGCACCAGCCACAGCGCCTCGATGCCCATCGCCCCCAGCCCGATGTACCAATCACCCGTGAGCGCCGCCGCCGTGGCCGCACCCCCGAGCAGGGCGAGGTTGTAGACGTTCATGAACGCGGCCTTCAGGTAGTTGGGAGCGCCGCCTTCAGCCATGACCGTTAGAGCCCCACCCGGATGTTCCCGTGCACGTTCGAAGAGTGGAGCAGGTCGAGCACGTGGTTCTCGATGTTCTTGAACTCGGCGCTCTGCTTCACCGCCGCCGCGCGGCTGGCGAAGTAGGGCACCTCGATGCGGTGCAGCACCCTCGCGGGCCGGTGCGAGAGCACGAAGATCACGTCGGCCAGGTAGACCGCCTCGGCCACGTCGTGGGTGACGAACAGCACCGTGTTGTCCTGGGTGCGCAGCACGTCGAGGATCAACGACTGCATGCCCCACCGCGTCTGCGGGTCGAGCGCTCCGAAGGGCTCGTCCATCAAGATCAGGCGCGGCTTGTTCGCCACCGTGCGCGCGATCGCCACGCGCTGCTTCATGCCGCCCGACAGCTGCTTGGGCAACGAGTCGGCGAAGTCCTTGAGCCCGACCTGCTCGACGATCGCCAGCGCCTGCTTCTTGCGCTCGTCGGCGGGCATGCCCTGCAGCTCGAGCCCGTACTCCACGTTCTTGCGCACCGTGCGCCACGCGAAGCTGGTGTAGCTCTGGAACACCATGCCGCGATCGCGGCCCGTGCCGTCGACCGGCTTGCCGTCGACCAGCACCTGCCCGGAGTCCGGCTTCATCAGCCCGGCCACCGCCTTCAAGATGGTGCTCTTCCCGCAGCCGGAAGGGCCCAGGAAGACCGCCAGCTCGCCGATGCCCGGCTTGTTGGCCACCGTCAGGTTCACGTCTTCCACCGCCTGCACCGTGCGGCCCTGGCGATCGGTGTACGAGATGAAGAGATCCTTCAGCTCGAGCTTGGGCAGGGTGTTCGCCGGGAGCAGCCCCTGCGGGGCAGCCGGCGTCGCGGGAGTCTCAGACATCGGCTTCCCTCCAGGAGAACAGCAGCCGGTTCACCAGGCGAATGAGCACGTCGGTGATGATGCCGATGATCCCCACCACCAGGATGCCGGCGAAGCTCCACTCGGGTTTGTTGTGCTGCCCCGCGAGCTGCAGGATGTAGCCGATGCCGCTCTGGGCGTTCACGATCTCCGCGAGGATGATGTAGGTCCACGCGATCGCGTTCATCACCCGGAAGCCGTCGAAGATCTGCGGCAGCGCCGCGGGAATGAGCACCGTGCGAATCACCTGCGCCTTGGTCGCCCCTAAGGTGAAGGCCGTCTGCACCAGCTCTTCGGGCACGGCGCGAATCGCGTCCACCACCGCCGGCAACAGGAACACCACCGTGCCCAGGAAGAGGAACGCCACCTTCTGCGCCTCGTCGATCCCGAACCAGAGAATCAGCAGGGGAATGAAGGCGGTGATCGGCAGGTACCGCATCGGCGCGATGATGGGGTCGAAGATGCGGTTGATGAGCTCGAAGCTGCCCATCGCGATGCCTAAGGGCAGCGCCACCGCCAGCGAGAGCCCAAACGCCTTCGCGATGCGAATCGCGCTCACGCCCACCGCCTGCAGCAGGTCCTTCTCGAAGATCAAATAGAAGAGGCTCTTGATCACCTCGTCCGGCGCCGGCAGGAAGAAGTGCGGCACCAGCGGCACCGATTCCCCGCCCCGCTGGACGTGGATGTAGCTGACCGCGCACCAGGCGGCGATCAGCACGCTCACGCTCACCAGCGAGGCCACCCGCCCCGGGCCCGCGGGGATGTTGCTGCGCAGCGCCCACAGCGAGGGCCGGGCCTTGGGGCGCGGCTTCGGGGTCACCTTCGGGGCGGCCTTCGGTTCGCCATCGGC
>VFKJ01000904.1 GCA_009885595.1 Myxococcales bacterium
CCCAGAAGCTGCGCGATCTCTTTCCCCAGGGTGGCCAGCAGATGAGTGGAGTCGTCGAACTGCACCAGCACCCGGCAGAACGCGAGCGAGGCCGGGTACGCGAGGAAGGCCCGCTCCGCGGCGTCGCTGAAGCCAGGCACCTCGCCCATGCCGCGCAGCGCGGCCCCGTGTTCACCCAGCGCCAGGGCCATCGCCACCAGGGCGGGAAGCTCCGACTGGCCGAACACCGTGAGGGCGCCTGCACCGAGCACCAGCTTCGAATCCGACAGCCACGCCTCCACGCCGCCCTGCACGTCGAGCCCGACCTCGAGCTGCGAGGCGCCCAGGCCCGCCAGCGTCCCCGTCAGCGCGGCGAACAACCGGGGCATGGTCTCTTCGGTCACCGCGACGACCGACTCGGGCGAAGGCGTCGTGCCCCGCTCGAAGGCCAGCGCGCGCGGATTCACCGCCGGGGCCGCGCCCACCGACGAGGAGAGCGCCGCGCCGAAGCCATCGGCCAGGGTGGCGGCCTCTTCGCGACCACACAACCGCAGGGCCTCGCCGAAGAGCGTCCAGCCATCGACGTCGGTGACGTCGGCGGTCAGCAGCTCGGGCCACGCACGGACGGAGAGCGGCGCCCCCTGGAGCGTGGGCGCGAGGCGCTCCGCCAGCAACCGCAGCAGCGGCGCCGGGAGCGGCCCTTCCCCCATCAACCGCTCGGCCAGCCGCACCGCGAAGGGCACCAACTCCGAGTGGAGATACCCCTCGAGGATCCGCTCGAACTCCTCGCGGCTGTCGGCCACCTTCTCCGCCAGCGCGAACGCCTCGCCCTTGAGGCCCAGCTGCTCGGCGAGCCGCACCCGGTGCTTGATGCGCTCGGGCGACTCCTCCAGCTGGCCCCACAGCGCGTAGGCCTCCTTGAGCCGGCCCTGCGCCTCGTAGGCCCGCGCCAGCGGCTCGTGCCACCGCACCACCGCCTCGGGGCCCGCCATCTCGCCCAGCCGCTCCACCATCGAGCTGAAGCGCTCCGGCTCAGCCTCGCGGTACAGCTGCACCAGCTCCCGCACCGCCGCCAGCTGGGTGGGATCGTCGAGCAGCGCGCGCTCGTACGCGGCCCTCGCCAGCTCCGGCTGCCCCAGCTGGTGGAGCAGCAAGGTGGCGCGCTCGATGTGCAGCGCCGCCCGCGCTCCGGCGTTCTGATCCAGGCCGGAGAGCGCCTGCAGAGTGTCGACGGCGTCCTGGAAGCGGCCGGTCTCGGTGCGCAGGGTGGCCAGCTCGCGCAGCATCGAGGCGCGGCGCGAGGGCACCAGGGCCGCCACCGCCTCGAAGATCACCTCGCGGCGCTCCGCGCTCAGCGCGCCCAGGTACGGGAGCAGCGCCACCAGCACGTCGGCGGACTTCGCCTCGAGCGCGCTCCCTGAGAGCAGCTCGGTCGCGCCCGCGCTGACCAGGCCCTCGACCTGATCGAGCTGCCGGTAGTTGATCGCCAGCTCCGCGCGCAGTGACGTCGCCACCTGCGGCGCGCCCGCCGCCACCGCGGCCGCGAAGGCGCGCAGCGCCGCCACGTCCTTCGCCGCTCGCAGGATCGTCAGGTAGCGCTCGGCGCTCGCAGACTCAGGCGCGGCCGTGGCCTGCGCCTCCAACACTTCACGAAGCCTGGCGTCGTCCTTCGCGGCCTCGGCCAGGCCGAGCGCCTCGTCCAGCCGGCCCGCGCGCAGGGCGGGCGCGAAGGCGAGCTCCAGCGCGCGCCTCGGGGCCTCCAGCTCGAGGAAGCGCCGGCCCGCGTCGGTGGCGCTCACCACGCCCGGGGCCTCGCGCAGCACGCGCTCCAGCACCTCGCGCGCGGCGACCAGCTCTCCGGCCGAGCGCCAGGCCTCGAGCGCCTGCAGCAGCAGCACCGCGCGCTCCACGCCCTCGCCCTGCTCCGCCAGCTGCGTCAGCGCGCGCGCCAGCTCGTCGGGGTGGCCATCTTCCTTCGCCAGCTCGACCAGCAGCGTGAAGCCGGCCTTCGAAGGCCGGGCGCCGAGCGACTCGCGCGTCAGTTGCAGCGCGCGGCCCAGCTGCTTCGCCTCGCGGAAGCTGCGCGCCGCCTCGAGCAGCCGGCTGGCCCGCTCGTGCGCGCCCAGCAGCTCCGCCGAGGCCAGCTGCACGTCGGCCAGCATGGCCGCGTCAGACAGCGCGTAGGCGAGGCGCTCGAGGCACGCCAGCGCCTGCGAATACCCGGGGGCGCCCGCGCCCAGCCGGCGAATCGATTCCAGCGGGGTGCGCGCCGCCTCGTACTGCTGACGTGACTCCAGCGAGGCCGCCAGCTCGAGCTTGAGCTCCGCCGCGCGCTGCTCGTCCTGGGTGGCCAGCGAGATGCGCACCAGCATCAGCTCGAGGCGGTCGACGTCGCCGCGCGCGCGCGCCTCGAAGAGCACCGCCTCCGCGGCCTCCAGGTCGGTCGGATCGGCCTCGTAGGCCGCCTGCCGCAGCTCGAACGCGCGCTGGCCCTCGCGCAGCTCGCTCTCCACCAACCGCGCCGCCGCCAGCAGCGCCTTGGCCGCCGCCGAACCACCCGAGGCCGCGGCGAAGCGCTCGTGCAGGGCGACCACCTCGCCCACCCGACCCAGCGCGCGCCAGGCCGCGAGGCCCTTCTCGTAGAGCGCGGCGTCTCCGGGGTGACGCGCGAGCAGCCACTCCAGCGCGGCGATCGCCTTCTCGGGCGCGGGCTCGAGCGCGAGCGCGCGGCGGTGCAGCGCCTCGGCCTCTTCGCCGGTGGTGTCCGCGGCCAGCCGCATGATGGTGCGGTACTGGCCCCCCGCGTCACCGACCCGGCCGTAGGCCTCGTTGAGCATCGAGAGCGCTTCCTTGCCGCGCTCCGAGGAAGGATCGATGGCCCAGGCCGCCTCGAAGGCGTCGACCGCGTCGTGCCAGGCCTGGGACTCCACCGCGGCCCGGCCCAGGCGCGTCCACACCGCCAGGCGGGTGGCCGCGGGCAAGGTGTCGCCCCCCAGCTGCACCAGGCGGCGATCGAACGGCTGCGCCGCGCGCGCGCCCCCGGCGTCGGCGGCCAGGGTGCCGCGCGCCTCGAGGGCGATCAGATCGTCGGGGCTCTGCTCGAGGTACTCGTCCCACGCGGCGGCGGCGAACAGCGCCTCGCCCGACTTCGTCAGCAGCTGGGCGCGCTGGCGCAGCAGCGTGGGGGCCTCTTCCGGAACGGCCCGCGCGCGCGCCGCCAGCAGCTCGGCCTGACGGCGGGGATCGCCCTCTGCCCGCTCCAGCAGCGACTGGAAGGCCTCGCGATTTCCAGGCGACGCCTCGAAGGCCTGCGCCTCACACACCTGGGCCCGCTCGAGGGCCCCGGCGCGACGGAACGCGGCCGCGGCCTGGAGCCAGAGGGGGCCCGCCGCTTCCCCCGCCGTGGCCTCGGCGCGCAGCGAGAGCACGCCGGCCAGCGAGAGATCGTCGCCGCTCTCCTGGAGCCAGGCGGTGTGGCGCTCGAACGAGCCGTGGAAGGGGTCGCTTTCGATCAACACCGCGTCGAAGTCGGCGGCGTCCTGCCGACGACCGAGCTCGATCAGCAGGTCGGCCACCTTCGCGGTGAGCGAGAGATCGTCGGGGTTCGCCGAGCGCGCCGCCAGCAGCGCGGCCGCCGCGTCGTGCGGACGGTTCGCCTCGTCCTTGTAGAGCTGCGCCGCGCGCAGGAGCAGCTCGGCGCGCTGCCTGGGGTCTCTGGTGCGCTGGGAGGCCGCCTCGTAGTAGCCCGCCACGTCGCCCAGGCGATCCAGCCGCGCGTAGAGCGCGAGCAGCATCTGCTCCGCTTCACCCAGCTCGGGCACCAGCGAGAGCGCCTTCAAGAGGGCGGCCTCGGCCTGGTCGGGCGCGAGCAGCGGCGCGTTGGCCACCTCGCCACGGCCCTCGGCCGGCAGGCCCAGGTGCAGCCGCGCGAGCTGCACGAAGGCGATCGCCTGCTCCGCCCCGGAGAGCAGCGCCAGGGTGCGCTCGAGCCAGTCGATCTCCGCTTCGCGATCGCTGCGGCGGCGCGCCAGCGCGAGGCCCTGCCGCGCGAGCTGCAGCGAAGGCGCGTACTCCCACGCGCGCTCGAGGGCCTGGGCGGCGCCGTGGAGATCGAGCTTCGCCTCGGCGAGCAGGTCGGCCCGGCGCAGCAGGTGCCTGGCGGCCTCGGCCAACCGGTCCTCCTCGCTGCACACCTCGGCCATCGCAGCCAGGGTGCGCAGGGCGTCGTCGATGCGGCCGCTGCCCTCGGCGAGGCGGGCCTCTTCGTCCCAGGCGGCGAGCGCGCCTTCCAGGTCGCCCGAGGTGAGCTGCAGCTGGGCGATCTCCGCCAGCTCCGTCATCAGCTCGGCGGTGCGCCCGGCCTCGCGGAGCACCTGCGCGGCCTCGAGGCGAATCGGCAGCGGCTCGTCGGCCGCGGCGGCCGCCTTCACGTACAGGCGGGTGGAGCTCTCGACGTCGTGGTGCGCCCGGTGCGCCTCGCGCGCGAGCTCCAGCAGCAGCGCGGCGGTGCGCGCCGACTTCGAGAGCGTCTCGGCCCAGCGCGCGCGCAGCTCGAAGCCCGCCCGCGGATCGCGCGCGCCGACCAGGGCCGCCAGCCGCTCCACGGCGTGTCCGTTGAGGGGCCGCTCCGTCACCACCCGCCGCAGGCTCGACTCGGCCAGCGCGGTGTCTTCGACCTGCTCACCGAGATCCGCCAGGCGCAGCCAGATGCGCTCGGCGACGTCAGGGGCGTCGTGAAAGGACACCGTGCCCGCGAGCGCGTGCTGCAGCGGGAGCGCCTCTTTGACGCTGCCCTGCAGGTAGAGCGCCTCGGCCAGCCGCTGCAGATCCTCGCCCTTGGCCGGCACCAGCGCGTGGGCCAGCCGCATCAGCCGCAGCTCCAGGGGGCGATCGTCCAGCTCGGTGGCCAGCTGCGCGGCCTCGCGCAGGGTGGCCGCCGCTTCCTCTGGCGCGAGGTGGTGCGCCGCCGACTCCAGCAACTGCAGCGCGTCGGCCTTTTCGCCGCGCGCGGACAACAGCCCGGCCAGCCTGCGCCGCGCGGCCACGTTCTTCTCGTCGAGCGCGACCACCCGGCGCAGCGCCGCTTCGCCCGGGCCCGCCTCGCTCAGGCGATCGAGGTAGAGGCTCGCGAGCTCCACCCACAGCTCCACCGCGCGAGGAGCGGGGAGGTGCGCCGCTTCCACCGCCAGCACCTCGGCGAGGCCTTCCCAGTCTTCCACCCGGCGCAGCGCGCCCATCAGCCCGGCGGTCGCCTGGGGGTGACGCGGCGAGAGCTCGAGGGCGGCCGCGTACGAATCGACCGCCGCCTCCAGCGCGGTGCGGCCCTCTTCCAGCTCGGCGCGCTCCAGCAGCGCCTCCACCCGGCGCGCGGCCGGGCCCTGCTTCGAGGCCTCGAGGAGCGCCTGCTCTGCCCGGCGAATGTTGCCCGCCGCGCGCGCGACCTGCGCCAGCCCGTAGTGCGCCTCGAAGCGCTCGTTGGCAGGCAGCGGCAGGGTGACCAGCGCCTCGAAGGCCTCCAGGGCGCGCGCGGTGTCCTGCGCCTGGGCGCGGTTGCGCGCGATGGTGAGCAGCCGCTCGGCCGCCTCGGTGATCACCGCTTCATCGGCGCGCGCGTGCTCGAGCACCAGCTTGAGCGCGGAGAGCTCGGCCGCCTCGTCGTTCGACTGCCGCGACAGCTCGGCCAGGGCGCGCAGCAGCGGCACGGGGTTCTTCGAGAGCCCTGAGGCCTCGAGCAGATCCGCGCGCGCGGAGAGCAGATCGCCCGCCACCCGGTGCAGCTCGGCGCGGCGGGAGAGCAGCTCGGCGCGGGGCTCACCAGAGGCGTGCACGATCAGGCGCGAGAGCAGGTCGAGCCGCTCGGGCTGGTGCGCGTCGTCGTTGGGCAGCAGCGTGAGCAGCCGTGACGCCGCCCACTCGTCGGTCGGCTCGTCGGCGAGCATCGCCCGCAGCGCCTCGAGCGCGGCGGCGGTGCGGCCCAGCGAGAGCGCGCCTTCGGTGAACTCGCGGCGGGTGGCGACGCGCGGCTCGCCCTGCAGCCTGGGCCACAGCTCGCCGAGGAGATCGACCAGCGGCTCCAGCGCGCCCGCGCGGCGGTGCAGCTTCGCGAGCTCCTGCAGCGCTTCGAGATCATCGGGCTTGTGCGCGACGTAGCGGGCGAACAGGCGGCGCGCGGCGTCGTAGTGGCCGGCCTTCTGCGCGGCGAGCGCGGCGCGGCGGGTGAGCCCGGCCAGATCGAGCTGCAGCGAGGCCACCTCGTCGTCCTGCAGCTCGCTGCCTGCGCTGAGCACCACCTCGAAGTCGGCCAGCGCCTCGCGCGGGTTGGTGACCTCGATCAGCTCGGCGCGCCGCAACCGCGCGGGGATGAAGGTGGCGTCCTTCTCCAGGGCCTGGGCGAGGAAGGGCGCCTCGCGCGGCGTGTCGCGGGTGAAGGTGGCGGCCTTGAAGAACCAGCGCGCCGCCTCGCGGGGCTCGGTGGCCAGCAGCGCCCGGCGGCCATAGAGGCGCGCGGCTTCCTGCGAGGCGCCGCGATCGAGCTCGAGCTTCGCCATCGCTTCCAGCGCCTCGCCCGCCTTCTCGCCGGTGGGCGCGGCGTCGAGCGCGGCGGTGAGCCTCAGGATCGCGCCCTGGGCGTCGCCCGCGTCGAGCAGCGTCTGCGCCGCCTTGAGGAACAGGGGCGCGGCGTCGTGCGCGCGGCCCGCCTGCAAGAGCGCCTGCGCGCGCGCGGCCCAGAGATCGGTCAGCTCGTGGGTGGCGCGGTTCTCGACGTAGAGGCCCTCGAGCCGGGCGGCGAGCTCGTCGTCGAGCCGGCGCAGCGGGAAGGCGAGCGCGTAGTTCTCGCGGGCGGCGTCCTTGTCACCCAGCTGCTCGCAGGCGCGGCCGAGGCGGGCGCGCACTTCGGCGAGCTTCTCGGGCGGCGCGTGACGGGGCAGGAGCGCCAGCACGTCTTCCAGCGCGCGCCGGGCGTTGAGCGGCCGCTCCAGGCGCAGCGACAAGGTGGCCAGCTCGAGCAGCCCGTTGACGTCGGGGAAGAGCCGGGTGCACTTCTCCAGCGCGACCAGCGACTCGCCGGCGCGCCCCAGGCGCTGATCGAGCACCTGCGAGAGCTCGCGCAGCGCCGCCGCCGCCAGCCGCTTGTCGCCGGCGTTCTCCGCGACGCGGGCGCGCTGCTCCAGCGCCCAGGCGAGGCCGGCCATGTCGGAGCGGCGTCGCTCGAGCGCGGTCAGCTCGCCCAGCACGGGGAGATCGTCGGGCTCGACGCGCAGCACCTCGCGGGCCGCGTGCACCGCGGCCTCGAGATCGAACGCGAGGTCGCGCGCGGCGACGATCAGCCGGCGGTAGTGCCGCACCCGCTCCTTCGGATCTTCGGCGAGCTCGGCCAGCGCCTCGAGGCAGCGGGTGAGCTGGCCGCCGTCGCGCTTGCTCTCGGCGAGCGCCAACATGCCCTCGAGCGCCTGGCGGTTCTTCGGGTCGGCTTCCAGCGCCTGGCTGAGCAGCCGCTCGGCCTTGTCGGGCTGGTTCAAACGCCCGCGGTAGAGCTCGCCCGCTTCGGCCCAGAGCGCGGCGCGGCGCGCGGGCTCGTCGATGACCGCGGCGGCCTTCTCGCAGGCGTCGGCGAGCTCGGGGGCCTTGCCCGAGGCGCGGAAGTAGGGGAGCAGCTCGTCGAGCGCGAGCACGTCCTGGGGGTCGAGCGCGAGCGCCGCCTCGAGGTGGTCGCGGGCGCGCGCGGGCTCGCCCAGCTTCGTCTTCAAGAGCCTCGCCAGCGCGTGGTGCGACGCGTGGGCGGCCTTGCGAATGGGCTCGGTGCGCGGCGCGGGACCGGCCAGCTCGACCGCCTGCTGGTAGCCCGCCACCGCTTCCTGCAGCTTGCCCAGCGACTCCGCCACCCGCGCGGAGAGGAAGTGCGGCTCGGGCTCGCCCGGCAACAGCGCGGTCGCTTCGTGGAAGCGCAGCAGCGCGTTCTCCGGCTGCTTGAGGCCGGTCTCCCACACCAGGCCCGCGAGCACGTTGGCGCGGCCGACGCGATCGACCTCGTGCCTGCCCATCGCGACTTCACGCACGCGATCGAGGGCCTTGATGGCGCGCAGCCACTCACCGCTGCGGTAACACAGCTCGCCCAGCTGGAAGAGCGCCTCGGGGTGATCCGGGGAGAGCCGCAGCGCCGCTTCGCAGTGCAGCCGGGCGCCGGCGAGATCGTCCTCGGTCTCCGCGCACAGCCGCGCCAGCTGCACGTGCGCCTCGGCGGCATCCACCGGGTCGCGCGCCAGCGCCGCCAGCCTTCGATACGCGCGAATCGCGCCCGCGCGATCCTTCGCCTGGTCCGACGCGCGCGCCAGCGCCTTGAGCGAGGGGAGGTGATCCGGCTTGAGTCCCAGCAGCTCGTGCAGCGCCTTGACCGCCATCTGCGGCGAGTGATCGCGCGACGAGCGCGCGGCTGCCTCGGCCGAGAAGAACGCGCCCGCTTCTTCCTGGTTCTTCCGCGCGAGGCCGCACAGCGCCAGGAACCGCTCGGACGCGCGGGCGAACTCACCCCGCCGCTCGCGCACCACCGCCTCGGCCCACAGCGCGGTGGCGGAACGCTCGCGACGGCGCTGCAACGAGGCCGCGATGTCGAGCACCAGCTCGTGCGCCTGGAGATCGGCGACCAGCAACGTCAACAACCGCTCCACCGCGAACGGGTGCGCCTCGGTGGCGTCGCCCAGCCGCAGGTACGCCGCGCGCGCCTCGACCAGCTTGCCCTGCGCGAGCAGCTCTTCTGCGTCGGCGAACGCGCGCGCGCCCTCGAGCGCGAGCAGCAGCTCTTCGTCGGGTGCGCTCGCGGGCGGCAGGCCACCCGAGGTGAAGCGCAGCCGCAGGCCCTTCGAAGAGACGGTGGCCTCCGCGAGCCGCGCCTGATCGAGCGCGGGCATCTTGTAGCCCCGGCCCACCGCGGCCTGCTCCACCAGCTCTGGCAACACGCGCGTGCTGAAGCCGCTGGCACCGCGCCGCTCCACCTCGGGCAGGGCGCCCAGCTCGCGCACGGCCTCGCTGATGATCGCCCCCAGCCGCGCCGCCGGCGTGGTGGAGAACGAGTAGAGCCGGATGTCGTAGATGTAGACGGCCAGCCGCTCGCCATCGCCGTCGAAGGCCACCTTGAAGGTGACCGGCGTGCGCTCGGGCCCGCGCAGCCGCGCCTGCACCTCGAGGTGCCCGGGGCGGAAGTGCAGCTTGACGTCGGCGAGCTCGGGCAGCTTCTCGGCGGTGGCGCGCACCTCGCGCTGGATCACCTCGGCGTCGATGGCCACCTCGAGGAAACCGAAGTCGAGCTTCTTCTTCTGGTACTTCGAAGCGCCGCCCGAGAGGTTCAGCGGGAAGGTGACGTCGGGGATCTGCAGCGCGAAGTCGACGATCACCACGCCCGGCGCGAGCTTGAGCTCAGGGAAGCCGACGAACGCACGGCGATCCACCAGCCGGAGCTCGGGCCCGGCGGTTCGCGCGACGCTCGATGTGGTGTCCTTCTCAGCCATGGATGAAGAGGCGCGCAGGGTACCACCCGATGGAACCCCCCGGAATTTCTCTTCTACCGTGGGTAGGGTGGTCAGATGAAGACGCTCACCGAGTACCTCTGGTTTGAGACGAAGCAGCGCCACGAGCTGGTGCGCATCACCGATGAGGTCGCCGCCCTCACGAAGAAGAGCGGCATCGCCGAAGGCATGGCCCTCGTCTCGGCGATGCACATCACCGCCGGCGTCTACGTGAATGACGACGAGCCGGGCCTCTTCGAGGACATCTGGAAGTGGCTCGAGCACCTCGCGCCCGCCAGGCCCGACTACCGCCACCACCAGACCGGCGAGGACAACGGCGACGCGCACCTCAAGTCGATGCTGGTGCACCACCAGGTGATCGTTCCCATCACGAAGGGCCGGCTCGACCTCGGCACCTGGCAGCACGTCTTCTACGCGGAGTTCGACGGCCAGCGCCGCAAGCGGGTGATCGTGAAGATCATGGGCGAGTGACCGCCCCCCGCCTCACCTGCTGGCGAGGGTCTCGAAGGTGAAGGAGTCGCCCACAGCCCCACCGCAGCCGCCTGGGTTGACGCGCGGAGCCGCAGTGAAGAAATCGCCGTCCCCGTCGAGCCTGAGGCGGTTCGGTTGCGGCAGGGCGCCCTTCGCCGTCTTCACGTCCAGGGACAACTCGCAGTGGCCGATCCACACCGGGGGACAATTGGGCGGGACGCTGTATGACGGACTGAAGGTGAGCGCGTCCGCCGCGGTGGCGGTGGCGGGAATCGCGCAGACCGACGACAACACTGGAATCTCCGTGGTGGGCAGAGGCATCTGAAACGACACCAGCAGGCCTTCGGCAGCGGCTTCGATGGAGATCTCTCCCGACACCGAGACGGTCATCGATCCGGAGATGAGGGTGGTGGTGCCATTCCAACGCCCGAGGAAGCCGGCGTTGGGATCGCAGGCGAACAAGCTGAGGGTGAAGAGGGCAGCCGCGAACCGAGCCATAACTCCTGAGAAAATTAGCAAATTGGGGCCTCACGCGCCGTTTGTCGGCAACTTCTGCCCACATAGGCCGATACCACCCACAATATCGTACCTGAGCAGTCCACCAGATCACCGGGCGCGCTTGAGCTAAATGCTCCCGTTCACACAC
>VFKJ01000204.1 GCA_009885595.1 Myxococcales bacterium
CGCCTCGCAGACACTCACCGGCGCGGCGATTCAGGCCGACGGCAACGACGACTATCTCCTCTGGGTCTCCAACGACGGGCAGGCCTGGCGCGAGGTGTGGCGCGCGGGGCCGATCGAAGGGGGTGGCCTGCGCACGCGCACCATCGAGCTCGAGTTCGGCACGGCGCGCTTTGTCCGCCTGCAGCCCAGCGGGGGCGATGGCCGCTACAGCGTCTCCGAGCTCGAGGTGTTCGCTGGCGACACCAGCGGCTCGACCCTGCTGCGCGCGAAGTGGATTCCCAGGCGCCCCCTCGACCAGACCTTCATCAGCTGGATCGTGGGCGCCGCGCTGCTGCTGGTGCTCTCCAGCCGCCGGCTGCCCAAACCCGCCCTCTTCGCGCTGGCGGCGATCGGCCTCACCGCCACCGCCTTCCTGGTGTTCGAGGTAACCCCGAAGACGCCGGGCTTCCTGCTGTCGCTGCCGTGGATCCGCGCAGCGGTGGCGCTGGTCGCGGCGGCCGCGGTGCTTCGCGATCGACTCTGGCGGGGGCGCTGGCCCGCGCACGATGGGTTCATCATCGGCGCGCTCGGCGTGACGGCGGCGATGGCGAGCTGGTGCTTCTTGAACCTCGGCACGCCGCAGTTCCACGACGCCGGCGCCGGGCGGGGCACCTGGCTGCACCACTACGACATGAGGACGTACTTCCCCATCGCCAAGTACTTCCCCGAGCTGCGCTTCGACGGCGTCTACGCCGCGAGCGTGCTGGCGGTGGCCGAGGGGAAGAACCTCGACGCCTTCGACCATCAGCCGCTGCGCGACCTGCGCACCCACGTGCTCACCAACGTGCGCGAGTCGAAGGCGCACCTGCTCGAGGTGCGCGCCCGCTTCAGCCCCGAGCGCTGGGCGATGTTCCTGCAGGACATGGCCTACTTCCGGCGCGCGATGAGCGACGGGGGCTTCTTAGGCTCGATGAACGATCACGGCGGCAACGCCACCCCGGTGTGGTTCCTGAGCGCCCGCGCGCTGTTCGCCTCTGCGCCCGCCAGCGACGCCACCCTGTGGAGCGGCGTGGTGGCCGACCTGCTGCTGCTGGCGCTCGCCTTCCTCTCGCTGGGCTGGGCCTTCGGACCGCGCACCGCGCTGCTCGCGATCACCGTCTTCGGCGCGATGGATTTCTACCAGTTCGGCAGCAACTGGTTCGGCGCCACCCTGCGCCACGACTGGCTCTCCCTGTGGGCGATCGGTCTTTCGCTGTTGCAGAAGCGCAAGCTCGAGTGGGCGGGCGCGGCGTTCGCCTGGAGCGCGTGGATTCGCGCCTTCCCCGCGTTGACGTTGGTGACCTTGAGCTTCCCGGTGCTGTGGGTGGGGGTGAAGTTCCTCTGGCAGAAGCGCAGCGCCGAGGCTCGCCTGGTGATCAAGCCGCTGCTGCGCGTTGCGCTCGGAGTCGCGATCGCCAGCGTGGTGCTGGTCGGGTTCTCCATCGCCCTCTTCGGGGCCGGCGCCTGGGTGGAATGGCTGCACAAGGTGCAGACGCTCGACCGCGACAACCACCTCAACAACATCGCCTTTCGCACGTACATCAGCAGCGACAAGACCGCGTGGGCCATCGCCTGCCTGGGCGCGGTGGGGATTCTGCTGATCACCCTGCGGAGGGCCTCGATGGTGCGCGCGGCCGCGTGGGGCGTGGCGCTCATCGGCATCATCTTCAACCCCGCCAACTACTACCTGCACTCCGTCTTCCTGATGGTGACGCTCGCCGGGGAGCGGCACACCAGCCACGGCGCCACGGTGCGCCCGCGCGGCGTGCTGGTGTGGCTGGTGCTGCTGGCGATGTGCGTGGGCTCGTACCTGACGAACCTGTCCACCGACGCGGGCACGCACTTCAGGCTCGAGACGGTGGTGCTCTTCGTCACCCTGGGCGCGCTGTGGCTGCTCGAGCTGGCGCGCCCGCGCGAAGACATGCCGGTGACGGTGCCCTCAGCCTGAGCGGTTGATCAGGGCGAGCCGGCGTCGACTGCCACCAACTGCCCGCTGCGCTCGTACTTCCACTCGCCGATCTTCTTGCCGTTCTCGTAGCGCCCCACCGACATCACGCCGCCGTCGGACAACCAGCTCGTCCACACCTGCTCCGGCTTTCCGTCGGCGTAGGCGCCCTCGAAGCGCGGCTGGCCGTTGCGGTAGCCACCGCGCCAGGGGCCCACCTCGACGCCGCCGTCGAACTGGCCCGTCATCATCACCGCGCCGTTGTCGTGGAAGAACTTCCACTCGCCTGAGGGAACGCCCTCGACCAGCGGGCCCTGCTTCTCGATGCCGCCCAGGGGGTGCCAGTACGTCCACAGGCCGATGCCGACCAACTCGACCTGATCATCCGGCCGCGCGCGACAGACCAGACACCCGAGGGTGCGCTGCTCGCCGTCGGCCTTCCACTGGCCGCCGTAGCGACCGCACTCCTTCGCCGCGTCGTCCTGCTCGCGGCCGCGCACGAACTCCACCTCGCGCCACGGGTCGCCGGTCGACCAGAACGTCTGCCATCTGCCCTCGTTCGCGGTGCCCACTCGCACGCCCTTGCCGCTGGGCTTGCCGGTGGGGTGGTAGTCGGTCCACTCCCCGTTGGGGATGTCTTCCTTCATCTCGCCTTCCGAGCGCAGCTGCTTGCCCCAACGCCAGAAACGCCAGACGCCGGCGCGCAGGCCGTCTTCGTAGGTGCCGATGAACTCGGGGTCGCCGTTCACGTAGAACGCCTTCCACACGCCGACCTCGTGATCGTCCTGGTACTCGCCGGTGAGGCGACGCTGCCCGTTGGTGTGGAACCAGGTGTACGGGCCGTTGCGACTGCAGCCGTCGTAGGTGGCCTCGATCTCCAGGCGGCCTTCATCGTTGTAGAGCCGCCAGGGCCCCGCGACGCAGCCGTTGAGGTAGCGCGCCTCTTCCCCGACCTTGCCGTTGGGGTGGAACGTCTTCCAGTCGCCCGAGCCGTCGCGGATGATCGACTGCCCGTAGAGCGTCTTGCCGTCGGGCGCGAGGAAGGTGTGCACGCCGGTGGGCGCACCGTTCTTGTACTTGCCCTTGCGCATCACCTCGCCTTTGGGATGGAAGTCCGTGTACGTGCCCGAGAGGCGGCCCTTCACGTAGTCAGCGCGCCAGCGCTGCTTCCCGGTGCCATCGAAGCCGGTCCAGGTGCCGTCGAGCTGGAGGTCGACCGTGCACCCTTCCCGGCGTTCCCTGAAGTCGACGGTCCACTCTCCGCCGCGCTCGTCGCAGGCCTGCTGCTGCTTGCCCACCCGCAGCCCCTCGTGAAACTTCACCTCGCGCCACTTGTCGCCGGTGGGGAGGTACTCGGTGAAGACGCCCTCGGCGACGCCGCGCAGCCAGGGGCCCTCGAGGTGCTTGAGGCCGTTCTCGGGGTGGTAGCTGATCCACGTGCCGGTCTCGCGGCCGGCCTTGAACGATCCTTCGCGGTCCTTCTTTCCCTCTTCGTTCCAGAAGGTCCACGCGCCGTCACGCTGGCCGTTGCGATACGCGCCGCGGTCCGCGATGCGGCAGGTCTCGAACCAGCGCTCGTACTTGCCGTTGCGCGCGCCATGCAGCCACTCGGAGCGCTCGATCAGCTGGCCGCCGGGCAGCTTCCAGGTCCACTCGCCCTCGCGCTTGCCGGCGACCAGGCAGCCCGACCACCCATTGGTGTGGGTCCACTTTCCGCCGACGCAGTGAGCGGGTTCCTCGGCCGCGGCGGGGAGCGCCAGCAACAGGACGAGCATCTGGAAGAGAAGGATCTTCATTTGCCGAGCAGCTTCTTCATCGCCTCGTCCGCGCCCACGCGCACCGGGCTGCCATCGAGGCTCTTCAAGTCGCTCTGGGTCAGCGACACCTTGGGTGAGAACGCGGCCGCGTGAAATGCGTCGAGCGCCTTGTCAGCGCCTTCGCCCGAGGCGCACGCCAGCTGCGCGCCCGCGTCGTCGAGCAGGCAGAGGTCGAGCGTGGTGCCGCGGCTGGCGACCGTGACCTGGAACGGCGCCTTCGCCTGCACGTCGAGCCGGGTGGAGCGAGCGAGGCGCGCGGCGGTCTCCTTGGCCAGGGCGCTGCCGTCATTCGAGAGGCGCACCGGCACCGAGAGCCCCATCATGCGAAAGGCAGTGGGCCAGCGCTGCAGCAGTTCCTGTTGATCGGCGCGCGCTTCGGAAAATCGGCCCAGCCGCCGCAGCGCGTCCGCGCGCCACGCCATGATGCGCCAGCGCCAGAGCGCCTCGCGCTTGGAGAGCACCTTCAGGGCGGAGTCCGCGAGCTTCACCGCGTCTTCGAGCGAGCGTTCCTGCCAGGCCACCTCGCCCTCGACGGCGTCGAGCGGCCCGCTCGCTTCGGGGAACGCGGCGTCGATCACCCGCGCGCGCGCGATCGCCGCGCGCATCACGCCCGAACCGACGATGCCGGTGAGATCCCCCACACGCCAGTTCGACCAGTCCGAGGGATCGGACAACATCGGCCGCACCATCAGCATCAGGCGATCCCCACTGGAGAGCACCTGCACCAGCGCGCGGCGGATCTCCCAGCGGGTGGCCAGCAGGCGCGCCAACTCGGGCGTGGTGGCCGCGGGACCCGCGGGCAGGGGTGCGTACGAGGCCTGCTCGCCCAGCTGGGCGATGCGCGCGTCGAGGGCGTGCAGGTAACGCAGCGTTCGGGTGAGCCGCTCGAACTCGGGCGCACCGCTGCTGACGCCCATGCGCTGCTGCTGGCCATACAGCTCGGCGGCGAGCTTGAGCGCTTCCTCGGGCTGGCCCACCGCGTCGAGCAGATCGACGAGCACGGCGCGGCGCTCGAGCGCGAAGTGGGGCCGGTAGCGCTTGTCGATGTACGTCGAGCGTGAGGACTCGAGCGCGGCCACCGCTTGCTGGAACTGCCCCATCACGATGTTGAGCGCCGCGATCTGGTTGTCGACGGGATCGATGCAGTCCTTGAGCTTGCGCGCCCGGGCGGAGAGCTCCTCGGCCTGATCGATCTTGAAGCGGATGTACGCGGCGCTCGCGGCGTTGCGGAGGATGGTGCAGTTCTTCCCCGCGGTCGCCTCCACCCCGGCCATCGACCACTTGTAGGTGCCGGCGCGATCGCGCTCCTCGAAGGCGATGCTGAGCAGGCCGTTGTAGCCCTCGGTGCGGTTGAGCTCGTCGTCGCTCGCCGCGAGCCGGGTGGCGATCACCCGCGCCTCGTCGCTGTGGCCCGACTTGAAGAGCGGCCACACGCGCAGGTGCGCGGGCGGAGGGCCGTACTTCTCCTCGAAGCGATCGAGCACCCCGAGCGCCTCTTCGTTGCGGTTCATCTCGGCGAGCACGTAGTGCTCTTCGAGCATCACCTTCATGCCCCACTCGCGGTCCCTGTCGCCCAGCAGGTCCTGCGCGCGCCGCACCCAGGCAAGCGCGCGGGCGTGGTTGCCCTCTTCCTCGAGCTGCACCTTGGTCATCGCCCAGGTGGCGGGGAACGAGTTGGGGTTCTTCGTCAGCACCTTCTCGGCGAGAGCGCGCGCCTTGATGAAGTGCCCCTGGGAGACCTCGTCGAGCACCTCACGCTCGGCGACGGTGAAACGATCGGCGAACTCGGCGAAGGCTGAG
>VFKJ01001112.1 GCA_009885595.1 Myxococcales bacterium
CGAGCGGGCAGATCGACTTCGGGGCGCTCCCCGCCGAGTTGGCGAAGAAGCTGCCGAAGCGGGCTCTCCCGGTCGCCGTGCTCGCGTGGCTGGGCGTGGCCGAGGCGTACCAGGGGCGCGGCCTCGGAACGAAGCTGCTGGCCCAGGCCCTGAACGACTGCTTCCTGGCCGGTGAGACGTTTCCTTTCGTCGCGGTCCTTCTCGACTGCGTCGATGAGCCTGCGAAGCAGTTCTATTCGCGCTGGGACTTTCGCGAACTCCCGGGCCGGCCCCTGCGGCTCTTCCTGAGCGCCCGCGAGCTCAAGGCGATGGTTGGCTAAAGGCCCACTCAGCCGCGCGCGCGCAAGGCGCTGACGATCATGCGCGAGGCCGGGCTGCGGTTGAGCGTGTAGAAGTGAATGCCGGGCACCCCGCGGGCGAGCAGCTCTGAGCACTGCAGCGTCGCGTGCGCGATCCCCAGCTGCATCACCGCCTGCGGGTCGTCCTTCACCCTCTCGAGCTCGAGCTGCAGCCGCATCGGCACCGTGGCGCCGCACATGCGCACGAAGCGCTGCACCTGCTCGTAGTTGGTGATCGGCATGATGCCCGGCACGATCGGCGCGTTGACGCCCAGCCGCCGCGCCCGCTCCACGAAGTCGAAATAGAACGCGTTGTCGAAGAACAGCTGCGTCACCACGAAGTCCGCGCCCTCATCGACCTTGTGCTTCAGGTTCTTGAGGTCCTGCTCCTTCGACGACTCCAGGTGGCCTTCCGGGTTACCCGCCACGCCCACCGAGAACCCGAGATCGCGCTCGCGAATGTGCGCCACCAGATCGCTGGCGTACGAGAAGCCGCCCTCTACCGCCTTGAAGGTCGACTCGCCCTTGGGTGGATCACCGCGCAGCGCCAGCACGTTCTCGATGCGCGCCGCTGCCAGGCGATCGAGCACGCCGTCGATCTCCTGCTTGGTGTGACCCACGCAGGTCAGGTGCGCCATCGGCTCGAGGCCCGTGCGCTCCTTGATGTGCGTGACCAGCTCGATGGTGCGATCGCGCGTGCCGCCACCCGCGCCGTAGGTCACCGAGACGAAGCCGGGCTCGAGCGATCGCAAATCTTCTAACGTGTCCCACAGCTGCTTCTCACCCTCGGGCGTCTTCGGGGGGAAGAACTCGAACGAGAAGCACGGCTTCGATGGGTTGAGGCGAGTGCGGATCTTCACCGGCCTTTCTTCTCACGTTGAACAAAGTGCGTCACTGGGTATGGTGCCCGCGAAATTTACCGAGGAGAAAACATGGCCCGTTCGACTCCACTCAACGCTGCGCATCGCAAGGCCGGGGGGCGGATGGTCGACTTCGCGGGCTGGGACATGCCCGTCCAATATGACGGCCTCATCCAGGAGCACGAGCGCGTGCGCACCGGCGTGGGCCTGTTCGACGTCAGCCACATGGGCGAGATCGAGTTCAAGGGCCCGGGCGCGCTCGAAGAAGCGAACCGCTTGATCACCAACGATCTGGCGCGCTGTGTGGACGGCCAGGCGGTTTACGCGGGCCTGCTCAACGAGAAGGGCACCTTCGTCGACGACGTGGTCGCCTACCGCTTCTCTCCCGAGCACATCTTCATCTGCGTGAACGCGTCGAACGCCGACAAGGACTTCGCGTGGATGGCGAGCAACGCGAAGAAGGTGAAGCCGGTCAACCGCTCCGAAGACTACGCGCAGATCGCCGTGCAGGGCCCCAAGGCCTTCGGGGTGGTGCAGCGCCTGGTGAAGAAGTCGCTCGAGGGCGTGGGCACCTACCGCTTCACCACCGGCGACGTGGCGGGCATCCCCTGCATCATCTCCCGCACCGGCTACACGGGTGAGGACGGCTTCGAGCTCTACTGCCCGCCGGACAAGGCCGAGGCGCTCTGGAACGCGATCATGGAAGAGGGCAAGCCCGAGAAGGCGGCCCCGGCCGGCCTGGGCGCCCGCGACTCGCTGCGCACCGAGATGAAGTACGCGCTCTACGGCAACGACATCGACGACGCCCACACCCCGCTGGAGGCGAACCTGGGGTGGATCGTCAAGCTCGACAAGCCGGACTTCATCGGCAAGTCGGTGCTGGTCGCGCAGAAGGCCGCCGGCCTTCCGCGCAAGCTCGTCGGCTTCGAGATGGTCGACGCCGGCATTCCGCGCTCGCACTACCCGATCCTCCACAAGGGGGAGAAGGTGGGCGAGGTCACCAGCGGCACCATGGGCCCCTCGATCAAGAAGGCGATCGGCATCGGCTACGTGCCCACCGCGCTCTCAACTGAAGGCAGCACGTTCCACGTCGACATTCGCGGTCGCGCGGCGGCTGCGCGCGTCGTGAAGACCCCGTTCTACAACAAGGCCTGAAGAGGACTCCCATGAGCAACTATCCGAGCGAGCTGAAGTACACGAAGGACCACGAGTGGGCGAAGAAGGCCGGCTCCAACGTGGTGGTGGGCGTCACCTTCCACGCGCAGGACGCGCTGGGCGCGGTGGTCTACGTCGAGCTGCCCAAGGTGGGCACCGTGGTGAAGGCGCACGGCCAGTTCGGCGTGATCGAGTCGACCAAGGCCGTGAGCGAGCTGTTCTGTCCGGTGTCCGGCAAGGTCACCAAGGTCAACGACGCCGTCACCAACAACCCCGGCTCGGTCAACGACGATCCCTACGCGGCCTGGCTCATCGAGGTCGAGCCCAGCGCGCCCGCGGAGTTCGACGCGCTGCTCGACCAGGCGACCTACGTGAAGTCGCTCGACGGCGCTCACTGAAGCGTGCGCCGGGCGCTCACCGAGCGTTTGTCGAGGGTTTGGGGCTCCAGAGGAAGGCATGAGTTGGGCTGATTGACCCGGCCACTCGGCGGTGGAGAGGAGCAGGGCAGGGCGGTAGAAGCCGCACGCCATGCTCGAGTTCATCGACACCTTCCTCCGTCGTCACGTGGGCCCCTCCTCCAAGGACATCGAGGAGATGCTCAAGGTCGTCGACGCGCCCTCGCTCGACGCCCTGATCGATCAGACGGTCCCCAGGCAGATCCGCGTGAAGAAGCCGCTCGCGCTCCCCGCGGCCAAAGGTGAGAGCGAGCTCCTCGCCGAGCTCAAGGGCATCGCCGAGCAGAACCAGGTCTTCAAGAGCTTCATCGGCGCGGGCTACTCCGACACCATCACCCCCGGCGTGGTGCTGCGGAACGTGCTGCTCAACCCGGGCTGGTACACCGCCTACACGCCCTACCAGGCCGAGATCGCCCAGGGCCGCCTCGAGGCGCTGCTCAACTTCCAGACGATGATCTCCGACCTCACCGCGCTGCCGGTGAGCAACGCCTCGCTGCTCGACGAGGGCACCGCCGCCGCCGAGGCGATGCACATGCTGCAGTCGGCCGGCAAGGACACCGACGGCAAGGCGTTCTTCGTCTCGAGCCTCTGCCACCCGCAGACGATCGAGGTGGTGAAGACGCGCGCGCTGCCCATCGGCATCGAGGTGATCGTCGGCGACCACGCGAGCTTCGACTTCAGCAAGAAGTGCTTCGGCGCCCTGGTGCAGTACCCGGCCACCGACGGCGGGCTGACCGACTACAAGCCCTTCATCGAGAAGGCCCACGCCAACGGCGTGTTGGTGGTGATGGCGACCGACCTGCTCGCCCTCACCATGCTCACGCCGCCCGGCGAGCTGGGCGCCGACGTGGCGATCGGCTCCGCGCAGCGCTTCGGCGTGCCGATGGGCTTCGGTGGTCCGCACGCGGCGTTCATGTCGACCAAGCCCGAGTACGTGCGTTCGATGCCGGGCCGCCTGATCGGCGTCTCCCAGGACGCGCACGGCCACATGGCGCTGCGCATGGCCCTGGGCACCCGCGAGCAACACATTCGCCGGGAGAAGGCGACGTCGAACATCTGCACCGCGCAGGTGCTGCTCGCCGTGATGGCCTCGATGTACGCGGTCTACCACGGGCCCGCGGGCCTCAAGTCGATCGCCAGCCGCGTGCACCTGCTCGCGAAGACCTTCGCGGCGGGCCTCAAGAAGCTGGGCGTGCAGGTGAAGCACGACGCCTTCTTCGACACCGTGGCGATCCCGGTGGCTGACGCGAAGACCGCCGACTCGATCATGGTCAAGGCCGAGGCCCTGCAGATGAACCTGCGCCGCCTCGACGCCACCACCCTGAGCGTGGCGATGGACGAGACCACCTCGGCCGCCCACGTGGAGCAGCTCTTCAGCCTCTTCGGCAGGGCCAACGCCGAGGAATTGGCGAGCGCCGCGGCGAAGACCAACACGCTGCCCGAGGCCCTGCGCCGCACCAGCAGCTACCTCACGCACCCGACCTTCAACAGCTACCACACCGAGCACGAGATGCTCCGCTACGTGAAGAGCCTCGAGGCCAAGGATCTCTCGCTGACGCACTCGATGATCGCGCTGGGCAGCTGCACCATGAAGCTCAACGC
>VFKJ01000195.1 GCA_009885595.1 Myxococcales bacterium
AACATCCTCGAGGTCTTCGACTTCGCCGCGGTCGACGCCGAGGAAGCGTACATCGTCACCGAGTACATCCGCGGGCAGACGCTGCGGCAGTTCATCACCGACGAGGCGCTGCAGCCCCCCGAGGTGGCCGCGATGGTGGTGCACGAGCTCGCCTGTGCGCTCGCGCACGCGCACGAGGCGGGCATTCTCCACCGCGATCTGAAGCCTGAGAACGTGATGGTGCGCGAAGACGGCCTGCTCAAGCTGATGGACTTCGGGATCGCGAAGATCCTCGACCGCGACGAGAAGATGACGATGACGGGCGCGCTGGTGGGCAGCCCCGCGCACATGGCCCCGGAGATCATCGAAGGCGAAGAGGCCGGCGCCGAGGCCGACGTCTTCTCGCTGGGCACGATGCTGTACCTGTTCGCGACCGGGAAGCTGCCCTTCGTCGCGCCCAACACCACCGCGACCCTCAAGCGGATCCTCGACTGCGTGTACGACGATCCCCGGCAGGTGGTGCCGACGGTCTCTGACGAGCTGGCCGAGATCATCAGCTCGTGCCTGCAGCGCCAGCCGGGCAACCGGTTCCCCACCGCCGGCAAGCTGCGCGACGCGTTGGCGGAGTACCTCGCCACCGTCGGCCTCACCCGGCCCCACGAGGAGCTGACGAAGTTCTTCCTCGAGCCCCGCGGCTACCGCAAGGAACTGACGCCGCGGATCACCAGCGCCCTGCTCACCCAGGCCGAGAAGTCGATCGCCGAGAAGAAGTCGGCCAAGGCGATGTCGGCGCTCAACCAGGTGCTCGCGCACGAGCCCTCGAACGCGCGCGCCAACGAGCTGCTGGGCCAGATGCGCGCGCGCAAGATGCGCGAGGCCCGGGTCAAGCGGCTGCGGCGGCTCGCCTTCGCCGGTGGCGGCGCCTTCATCGTGGCGATGGCCGTGGTGCAGGGCGTGAGGGTGGCGCTGCGGCCGACGCCCTTCGTGCACCACCTCGCGCTGGCGCCCACCGACGTGACGCTCTCGGGCGTGGCGTGGCCGCGGCTGCCCGAGCCGGTGAAGCCACCCGAGCCCGATCCCGGGGTGGTGGCCGTCGACCCGCCGCAGCCGCTGAACCCAGCGCCGGTGATCGTCAAGGACCCGGTGGTGAAGATCCCCGTCAAGCCGGTGAACGAGCTGCTCGACGTCGCGCTGATCGTGCGCCCCTTCGGCTACGTGCAGGTCGACGACGGACCGCGCAGCGTCGACGCGCTCGCCCGGCACGTGCTCAAGCTGCCTGCCGGCTCGCACCGCTTCACCGTCACCTGCGACTTCTGCGAGACGCAGGGCCGAAGCGTGACGATGGACATCAAGAAGGGCGAGGAGATCCCGCTGATCGCGCCGCTCAAGCCCTCGCTGGTGTCGTTCCAGGGCTGGCCGGACGACGCGAAGGTGCGGGTGGGCGCGGTGGAGAAGACGGTGAAGGAGTCGCAAACGCTCCCCTTCCGGCTCTCGACGCCGCCCTCGGGCAACCAGGAGATGCGGCACAAGGTGGAGTACAGCGTGAGCGTGGGCGGCGAGGTGGTGGACAAGGGGACGCAGTTCGCGGCGCCGGGCCGCCCGCTGGTGATCGAGAAGAAGGCGGGGCCATGATCTGGGTCGCTCCACCTCGGCCAGACGTCCGCTTCGCTTCCGTCTGTCTCGCGCAGCGTTCCGCTGCTAACGGTTCCGCTCCATGAAGAGGTGGCTGCTGCTGATGCTCCTCTGCGCCCTGCCCGCCTTCGCGCAGGTGGTGCCCGAGCGCGAGATGGAGATCATCACCTCGCTCTACGACACCGGCAAGTACGCCGAAGCGGCGCGCCGCGCGAACGAGTCGCTGGCGTTGGCGAACTTCTCCGACCCTCAGCGGGTGCGCCTGTTCGAGATCTCCGCGCTCTCGGCGTTCAACCTGAACGACCTCAAGAGCTCGCAGGCGGCGTTCCTCCAGTTGCTGCGCGTGAACCCCGACTACATCCTCGATCCGTTCGCGGTCCCTCCGCCGGCGATCAAGGTGTTCGAACAGGTGCGCAAGGAGAACGCCGACGCGCTCAACCTCGTGCGCCAGCAGATCGCGCTGCGCATCGATCAGAACAAGCGCGCCGCGGCCGAGCTGGAACGGCTTCGCCTCGAGCAGGAAGAGCGAAAGCGCAGAACGGACCTGCTCACCAACGAGCTCACCGTGCGCACCATCGAGAAGCGCTCGATGCTGGTGAACTTCCTTCCCTTCGGGGCGGGCCAGTTCCAGCAGGGGCGCGTGGGCTGGGGCGCCGCGTTCGCCGTGTCCGAGGGGCTGATGGCGGTGTTGAGCATCGTCTCGTTCTTCGCCATCGAGTCGCTCTTCACGACGGTCGACTACATCTGGACCGACCGGGTCACGGCAGACGGCAAGCCCTTCGTGATCACCGTGCGGCAGATTCCCACCAGCCGGCACACCGAGCGCGACGTCTGGACGGGGATCAAATACGGCACCGGCATCGCCTTCTACGCGCTGTGGGCCATCGGCGCCGGCGACGCCGTCTGGCGCCACGAGGACCAGGTGGTCACGGAGAAGAAGGAGCCCCTCTCCCCCGCCCCCAGGGCGCCCACCGCGCGCTTCAACATTTACCCCACGCCCGGCGGTCTGGGCGCAGGGGTCACCATCGGTTTTTAAGGAAACGGAGCACCTTCGAATGCCCAGCCTCACCATCAAGACGCCCGACGGAAAATCGCGGTCGGTCACGCTGCTCAAGCGCATCACCAGCCTGGGGCGCGCCGCCGACAACGACATCGTGCTCGAGGACACCCGCGTGCCGGACACGGCCTTCGCGATCATGTTCGACGGCATCTCGTACAAGGTCGGCGGCGAGACGAAGTTCCAGGTCAACGGGAAGTCGACCGACGAAGCCGAGCTCAAGGCCAACGACATCGTGCGGGTGGGCGACACCGAGCTCACCTTCTCCTCGGCCGAGGCGCCCCTGGCGCAGCCCGCGCTCGCCACGAGGTTCTCGCGCGGCGACTCGAAGGATCCCGACGCTTCCACCCAGGAGCAGCCCGGCGTACCCGGCCGCGAGCTCTCCGCGCTGCGCAGGCTCACCTCGTTCTCCGAGCGCCTGCTCTCGAGCACCGACATCGATCGGCTGCTCGAGTCGCTCATGGACGAGTGCATCGAGGTGGCGCGCGCCGACAAGGGCTTCCTCATCTTGATGGAGAGCAACCAGCTGCGGGTGAAGGTCGCCCGCAACGTGCAGCGCGAGACCATCGAGGACGCGCTGGAGCGGGTGTCGGACTCCATCGTGAACAAGGTGGTGCAGCAGCAAAAAGCCCTGATCATCGCGGACGCGCTCGATGACCCCGAGTTCAACAGCAGCGAGTCGGTGGTGAACCTGAAGCTGCTGTCCGTCATGTGCGCACCCCTGATGATGAAGGGGGATTTGTTCGGCCTCATCTACCTGGGCAACGATCGCCTGGTGAACCGCTTCGACCAGAAGGCGCTCGACACCCTCACCATCTTCGCGGCGCAGGCCTCGCTGCTGGTGCAGAACGCGCTCTTGGTCAACGAGCTCAAGCTCGAGAACACCACCCTCAAGACGCGCCTCGAGGAGCAGACCTACGGCGACATCGTGGGCGCCTGCCAGGGCATGAAGGACGTCTACAAGCGCATCGACAAGATCGCCCCCACCGACATCTCGGTGCTGGTGATCGGCGAGACCGGCACGGGCAAGGAGCTGATCGCCAAAGAGCTGCACCGCCACAGCCCGCGCACCAAGGGTCCGTTCATCTCGATCAACTGCGGCGCGATCCCCGAGAACCTGCTCGAGAGCGAGCTGTTCGGTCACGTGAAGGGCGCCTTCACCGGCGCGATCGCCACCAAGATCGGCAAGTTCCAGGCGGCGATCAACGGCACTCTGTTTCTCGACGAGATCGGCGAGATGCCGCTGCAGCTGCAGGTGAAGCTCTTGCGCGCCCTGCAGGAGAAGGTCGTCTACAAGGTTGGCGACAACCGCCCCGAGCCCGTCGACATCCGCGTGGTGGCGGCGACCAACAAGAACCTCGAGGAAGAGACCCGCAAGGGCGCCTTCCGCGAAGACCTCTACTTCCGCATCAACGTGGTGACCCTCAAGCTGCCGCCCCTGCGCGATCGCGGAGACGACATCACCGTGCTCGCGAAGTTCTTCTTGAACCGCTACTCGAAGGAGTTCGACAGCAAGGCGCGCGGCTTCACGCCGGCCAGCATCGTGGCGATGAAGAAGTACAACTGGCCAGGCAACATTCGCGAGTTGGAGAACCGCATCAAGAAGGCGGTGGTGCTCTGCGACAAGCCGCTTTTGGGGCCCGAGGACCTCGACTTGCGTCCCGAAAATCTTCCGCCCATCCTCGCGCTGGCTCAGGCCAAGGAAGAGTTCCAGAAGCGCTACATCAATGAAGTGCTGGAACGGAACAACGGCAACCGCACCAAGACGGCCAAGGATCTGGGCGTCGACCCCCGCACCATCTTCCGGCACCTGGAAAAACTGGAGGGTGAGCGCGCAGAGGGAACCATGTCATCGGAGACAGAGTACGAAGAGGCGTGACAGTGCGTAAGTGGCCGTCTTTACAGGACAGCAGGGGCAGGCCGGCCATGGCCGGGTTGTTGCTGTTCGCCCTGGGCTGTACCCCGCTCCTGGGGTGCCTCATTCCGCAGGACGAACAATTGATCCCCGAGCTCCCACCCAGACGAAACGGTCCGATCAAGATCGTCCAGACGGAGCCCAAGGACCCTCGCACCACGTATTTCAACTCGACCGCGTGTCTCTCGCTCGAACCGACCTTCAAGCTGACGGTCGAAGACGAGGATCTCGCAGACACGGTCTTCAGTCTCTGGTTCATCGGCAACACCAGCACCCAGCCCTTCCGTCCGACCCAGGTGCCGGGCGGCTCGAAGACGCGGTCAGTGACCGCGCCCAGCTCGCTGGGGTTCAAGAGCGCGCTGGCAAACCTGCCCTCAGGCACGGCGGTGCTCACCGTCTACGTCGCTGACACCGACTTTCAGGAGGTCATCGGCGGGCAGGTCTCGCTGGTCGCGCGGGACCCCAAGCTGGTCCCCCCCGACGACACCCCCGTGGTCGACCCGGGCACGATGGACAGCTTCAGCTGGGTGCTCGACGTGGAGGCCTGCCCGTGAAGACGCTGCTGCCTCTCACGCTGGTGGTGCTGGCCGGGTGCGCGAACAGCCAGGCGCCAAGCATGCCGACCTGCATCTCCGACGATCAGTGTGACTCGGGGCAGCTCTGCTTCGCCGAAGGCTGCGGCGATCCGGGCAAGAACATCGTGGTGGAAGTGGAAGGCGGCTCGCTCAACGGCCAATACGCCCGCGACTTTCCGCTGACCGCCGGCACGCTGGGCGCGGTCTCGGACTTCGCCATCGGGCTGCCGCTGTCGATCAGCGGCGAGTTCCAGCGGGAGAAGTCGGCTTCCAGCAACCCCCTGGATCGCACCGCGTACACCGAGTCGGTGGTGGTGCGCGCCGTCGGTCAGAGCATGCTCTTGCCGGGCATCACCCGCATCTACGAGGAGCGCTTCGTGAGCCCCGAGCGCGGCTCGTTCGAGATGCGGCTGGGCTTCGGCGACTTCGTGCTCACGGCGATGCCCGGTGATCGCACCGTGCCGCCGGTGGTGAGCAGCGTGCAGGTGCCCAGCTCGGTCAACGCCCTCACCTTCGTCTTCCCCTCGGTCGACGGCGCGCCGGCGCTCACCGGGCAGCTGATCAAGACCGTCGACTCCACCCTGCTCCCGCCTGAGCCGGTGCTCTTGAGCGCCCAGGTGTCGACGATCGACCTGCAGCTCTTCGACGTGCAGAACAGCCAGCCCCTCTCGCAGCGCTTCCCGGTCGGTTCGAGCGGCGAGTTCGCCATCACCATCAGCCCCGAGGCGCGCAACCGCACCGAGTTCATCCTGGTCGCGGCGCCGAGGGAGCCCGGGGTGGCGGTTCCCACCAAGCGCTTCCTGCTGCACGCGCCCGTCACCACCGCCGTGATCCTGGAATACGGCGACTTCGGTGAAGAGGCGGAAGTCGGCGGCACCATCCTCGACGTGCTGGGTTCACCGGTGGCGGGCGCACAGGTGGTGCTGGAGGGCACGGTGA
>VFKJ01000363.1 GCA_009885595.1 Myxococcales bacterium
CACGCGCGCTCGCTCAAATGGACCCTGGTGACGCACAACACGCGCGAGTTCCGTCGGGTACCTGGGCTCAAGGTGCAGGACTGGCTCTGACAGGGATCTCGAGTGGGCCAGGCGCCGGCGGCTGGGTCGGCGCCCCCCTCGCTGAGCGCCGCCAGCTCGCTCTTGAAGACCGTGGAGCTACCGGCGGGGCAGCACCGTCAGCACCACCTCGCCGCCCGGCTCTGCAGGCACGCTCAGCAGCGAGATGTGCGTGTCCTTGATCAGCTCGCGCAGGCGAATGGCGACCGCCATCGGCACCTCCCCGCGCTCGGGCCGCACCCGGAACTCGGACTCGTTGATGCGCACCTGGATGTCGCCCTTGCCCCGCGCGATGCCCTTGAGCAGCAGCCGGTTGGTCCCCACCTTCCGCGCGCGCATGGTGGTGTCGTACGAGGTGCAGAAGAGGTGCGGCGTGGGCTCGACCTCGCAGGCGCGCGCGATGGTGACCACGAGCGCGTCGTCGCTGGGGTGGGCGAGCACCAGGTAGCCCTCGGGCAGCGCGGCGTTGAGCGCCTCGCGCAGGTACTCGGTGCCCAGCACGCGCGGCACGGTGAGGGTGACGAAGGACGAATCGACGCGCAGCGAGAGCGAGGCGAAGGGTTGGTGCTCTTCGCTGGTGAAGCAGAGGTGCAGGGTGCCGGTGGTGATCTCGGTGACGGTCAGCCCTTGCCCGGCCGAGAGGACGGTGACGTTGGCCGAGCGGGGGTGAACGAAGGAATGGGGCTCAGTCTGTTCGGCAGACCACATGCCTCGTTGTCGCCCGCGGCTCGCTCTGAAACCCAAGCGCCCGGCGTCAAATGGCTTTGCAGAAACGAAGCGAAACTCAGGCGACCGCGGAGAAGAAGTCGGCGTCCTTCCAGACGCTGACGACCGGCCCGTCGACCAGCGCGCGGAACCCGTGCGGCACGTTCGCGCCCACCCGCGCGGCCACGGCCAGGGCCGACGAGCCCTCGGTGATCGTCATCGAGACCCGGCGCGAGTCGCACATCACGGTGATCAGGCACTCCTCGCCGACGCCGCTGAGGAACTCGAGCTTGTTCTCGTCGAGCTGCTTCACCCGCAGCAGGGTGTCGGTGGAGAGGATGCGGAAGCGGGGCGTCTTCGCCGCCGGAACCAGCGCCTCGGTGAAGACGATCTCCACGCCGTCTTCGACTTCCTGGTGGCGCATCGAGATCGAGCGGGGCAGGGCGCGGCGGAGCAGGGCGACGGCGTGCTCCGGGGTGCTGCGGCGGGCCAGCGAGATCTCCACCGTGTCGTTGGGGGTGGAGACGTCGAGCTCGGCCGACGGATCGATCGTGATCTCACCCGACAGCGCGAACCGCGAACCACCTCGCCAGGTGACGTGGAACGCCGGATCTTCGGAGTGGACCCGGAAACGCGAGAGCGAGGGCAACTGAAGGGGCTCTTCGAACATGGCGCACCGCGGCATTATCCCTCCTCCCCCTTTCCGACAAGACCCCGAGGGAAGTGCCCCGGAACTCTGGGTGTTTTGGCAGGCTGGGCGGCATGACGAAGCGAAGCCTGTGGGGTTGGGGCGCCGTGGAGGCCGCCGTCAGCGTCGAAGAGACCCAGGCCCGGGTGGAGCCCTTCTTCGGTCCAAGCGAGGTCGAGTGCGAAGCTCCTCCCCGGCTCCCGCCGGTGCGGGTGCCGATGCCTCCCGAGCTGGCGGGCTTCAGCTCGGCCTCCGATGAAGCGCGCGCGGCCCACGCGATGGGCAAGGCCTACCCCGATCGGATCCGCGGGTTTCGGGGCGACTTCGCCTCGGCGCCCGATCTGGTGGTCACGCCTTCGAACGAGCGCGAGCTGAGCCTGACCCTCGAGCTCGCCGAGCGCGAACGACTCTCGGTCACCCCGTTCGGCGGCGGCTCGTCGGTGGTGGGCGGCGTGGAGCCGAAGCTCGGAGCCCACCACCGGGGCGCGCTCAGCCTCGATCTTTGCCGGCTGGGAAGGCTGCTCGAGCTCGATGACGTCTCGCACGTGGCGCGGCTCGAGGCGGGCGTCTTCGGCCCCGCGCTGGAGCAGCAGCTGGGCGCGCGCGGCTTCACCCTGCGTCACTTCCCCCAGTCGTTCGAGTACTCCACCCTCGGCGGGTGGATCGCCACGCGCGCCGGTGGCCACTTCGCCACCGTGCTCACGCACATCGACGAGCTGGTCGAGTCGGTGCGCCTGGTCACGCCGCGCGGGGTGCTGGAAACCAGGCAGTTCCCTGCCAGCGGCGCGGGCGTCGATCCCAACCGGCTCGTCATCGGCAGCGAGGGGACCCTGGGCGTCATCACCGAGGCGTGGATGCGCGTTCGCCCGCGGCCCACCTTCCGCGCGGGCGCCTCGATGCACTTCGAAGACTTCGGAAAGGCCGTCGACGCCACCCGGGCCATCGCGCAGTCGGGGCTGTCACCTTCGAACTGCCGGCTCCTCGACGCGCAGGAGGCGATGATCAACGGCGTCACCTTCGACGGCGCCTCGGTGCTGGTGCTGGGCTTCGAGTCGGCCGATCACCCGCTCGACGCGTGGCTCGACCGGGCGGTGGCGCTGGCGGAGTCCTTCGGCGGCACCTGCCCGAAGGGGAAGACCTCGGGCTCGCGCAAAGGCGATGCAGCTGAGAGCTGGCGCGCCTCGTTCCTCAAAGGGCCCTACCTGCAGGACGCGATGATTCGCCTGGGCCTCATCGCCGACACCTTCGAGACCGCGTGCACGTGGAAGGCGTTTCCTTCGCTCTACGCGCAGGTGACCGGGGTGATGCGCGAGGGGCTGCAGCGCGTGTGCGGCGGCGGCGTCATCACCTGCCGCTTCACCCACGTGTACCCCGATGGCCCCGCGCCGTACTTCACCTTCCTCGGGCGGGGAACGCGGGGCGGGGAGCTCGAGGTGTGGAGCGAGCTCAAGGCGCTGGCCTGCGACACCCTCGCGAAGGCCGGCGGGACGATCACCCACCACCACTCCGTCGGGCGGACGCACCGGCCCTGGTTCGACCGCGAACGGCCGGAGCTCTTCGCGGCTTGCCTGCGCGCGGTGAAGCGGGAGCTGGATCCTTCCGGGGTGTTGAACCCCGGGGTGCTGTTCGACGCGTCAGCGCCGCCCTGAAGGGGCGCGAGGTCCAGTGTGCGGCGAAGAAGGGGCTGCGCTCGAACTCCGGAACGAGCCCCGCATCGAGCCGCAGGGTCGTCTGCATCGCCACGTACATTTGCTGCCGCTCGCCGTTCCTCGCGTGCAGCGCCGCCCGGTAGAACCACGGCCAGGCGGCCAGCCCCTTCGAGCCCTTCATCGCGGCGTCCAGGTGCAGCGAGGCCTCGTCGAGGCGGCCCAGCCAGAGCAACGCCTTGGCCCGCTGCAGGTGCAGCGCGTAGTCCTTCGGGCGGGCGGCCAGGTACTTCTTCGACGCCGTCACCACCTCGTCGAAGCGCCCCGCCTCGTTGAGCCGATAGAGGCGCGAGAACCAGGCGACGCTCACGGCTTCGGGGCGCCCGCCAGATCCTTCTTCAGCTGGGAGACCGCCATGCGCATCATCGGCGGCTGCTCGGACTGCGGCGCCAGCGCCACGTAGAGCTCGAGATCCTTCAGCGCGCGCCGTTGATCGTTGTCTTCCATCGCCAGCATGCCGGCGAAGTAGCTGGCGTCGTACGCCTCGGGGTAGCGGGCGGCGAGGGCTTCCAGCTCGTCGATGGAGCCCTTGACGTCGCCGTCGAGCGCGCGCGTCACCGCCCGGCCCACCCGGCCCCTGGGGTGGAAGGGGTCGAGGAAGGTGGCGCGCTTGACCAACGGCAGCGCGTCGTCGAAGGCCTGGCGCTTGAAGAGGTGGATCGCGAGCGAAGACACCGCCTCGACGTCGTCGGGGCTGCTCTGCACCTTCGCCGCGAGCGCATCCAGTTTGGGGTCGGCCTGGGGCCGCTGCTGCATCGGGGGATTGCCGGCGGCGGGTCCCATCCGCTGCTGCATGTCGTCGGGCTTCTCGGTCGCCGACTGGGTGAGCTGCCAGCCGAGGATCGCGAAGAACGCCACCACCGCGACGCCCACGAGCGCGCCCATCAGGGCCGGGTTCTTCGAGGTGAGGGTGGGGGCGACGGCCGCCTGGCGCTCGACGCGGGCCTGCTTCTTCACCTCGTCGTGCTGCTTGCCGGCGCGGCTGCGGAGGATCTCCGCGGCGGCCAGCTCGAGCCGCGCCTTCTCTTTCGCGAACTCGTCAGCGGGCAGCAGGTGCTTGTTGGCGACGTGGGTGCGCAGGTCTTCGAGCAGCGCCTGGTAGCGCGCGTCGAGATCGTCGAGCGTCTCGGGCTTCGGCGCGTCGACCTGCAGCCGCTTCGAGCCGAACAGGTAGGCCAGCGCGACGGCCGCACCTGCGCCCAACACCATCAAGCCCGGCAACCAATTGGTGGCAGCGTGTTCTGGGTTCATTTCTCGAGATCCGCCCGAACCTTCGCGAGGTAGTCGTCTTCAGCCGCGGGCGCCTCGGTGGTGGGCGCCGCGGGCGCCGGTTTCTTCGTGGAAGAGATGATCAACAGCACCCCGAGCACGAGCAGCAGCACCGGCGCCAGCCACAGGCCCAGGGTGACGCCGGTCTTCTTGGGTTCCATCAGCGCCCACTCGCCGTAGCGCTCGACGAAGTAGTCGTAGATCTCCTGCTCGGACTTTCCCTCGGCGACCAGCTCGCGCACCTTGTCGAGCTGGGCGCGCGCCATCGAGGCGGGGGAATCGGCGATCGAGACGCCCTGGCACACCGCGCAGCGCAGCTGCTTGCCGATCGCCTGCACCCGCATCTCGCGGTCGTGATCGAGCGGATCCTGCCCCTGGCGGGCCGGCGCGTAGCCCTGGGAGAGCACCAACGAGAGCACGAGGGCGATCACTCGAGGATCTCCCTGATCTGATCGTTGAACTCATCGGGGCTGCCGAACGGGTAGATGTACTTCTTCACGATGATGCCTTGCCGGTTGATGAAGTAGGTCTCGGGGACGCCGGACACCGCGTAGTCCACCGCCACCGTCGACTTGGGATCGAAGACCTGAGGGTACGCCGCGCCCGTCTGCTGCAGGAAGCTGCGGGTGTTCTGCTCGGTGTCCTCGAACACGATGCCGATGAACACCGCCTTGCCCCGGTAGGCGTTGGCCGCCCAGTCGAGCACCGGCTGTTCCATCTTGCAGGGCCCGCACCAGGTCGCCCAGAAGTTGAGCACCACCGGCTGGCCCAGGTAGTCCTTCAGGTTGATGGTCCCCTCTTGATCGAGCCGCTTGATGCTGAAGAGCGGGGCGGGCTTGCCCTTCATCATGAAGGGCACCGCGTGCGGATCGTTCCCGAAGCCCGACGCCATCACGTAGACGACGAAGAGCACCACGGACAGCGCCGCGATCACCGCGACGATGCGTTTCACGGGGCACCCGGGACGGCGTCAGCCTCGGGCTCGACAGCGGTGACCTTCTGCTTTCGTTGCGGCCACAGCGCGATCAGCGTGCCCAGCACCAGCAACGGAATCGCGTACCAGATCCACCCCACCATCGGGAAGACCCACATGTTGAAGCTCGCGGTGTTCGCCTTGGGGTCGTACGAGAGCAGCGAGACGTAGACGTCACGCACGATCATCTCGGTGACGCTGGGCGAGCCGACCGGGTCGTTCGAGCGCTCGTAGAAGTTCATGCGCGGCGCGTTGCTGCCGTGCGACACCGATTCGGAGCCGTTGGGGGAGATCACCGTGATGTTCGCGGCGATCCACTCGCGGTGCGGTTCCTTGCCCTTCTCGAGCCCGTCGAAGCGCACCTTGTACTCGCCGATTTGCATCGTCTGGCCGACGCCCAGCGAGCCGGTGTTGTGGACCTTGTAGGCGCTGCTGGCAGCGACCGCGACCATGATGGCCACGATGCCCAGGTGCACCACGTACCCGCCGAAGCGGCGCCGCGCGCGGGAAGCGCTGACGAACACGGCGGTGAAGAGCGCTTCCTTCTGCTCGGTCATCCGCTGCTGCGCGGGGAGGAACAGCTCGCGCAGCGTCACCACCGTCACGAAGCCGGCGAGCCCGAAGACGGTCAGCGGCATCCACCCGCGGAAGCCGGCCAGCACGCAGGCGCCCACCACCAGCAGCCCGATCACGCCGGGAATGATCGCCTGGCGCTGCACCACCTTCGGGTCTGCCACGCCCCACGGCAACATCGGCCCCACGCCCATCAGGAAGAGGGTGGCGACCGAAAGCGGGAGCGCCATCTGGTTGAAGTAGGGCTCTCCCACGGTGATCTTCTTGTCGAAGAGGCCTTCGGTGATCAGCGGGTAGAGCGTGCCCAGCAGCACCACGAAGGTGATCGCCGCGAACACCAGGTTGTTGAGCAGGATGCTGCCCTCGCGCGAGGCGATGCTGCCCAGCTGAGACTCGGCCACCAGCATGTGCCCGCGCACCGCCAACAACAGCACGCTGAAGACCAGCAGCACGCCGATGAAGACCAGGAAGGTGGGCCCGATGTCCGACTGGGTGAAGGCGTGCACCGAGTTGAAGACGCCCGAGCGCGTCATGAAGGTGCCCACGATGGTCAGAATGAAGCTCGCCAGCGCCAGCGCGATCGTCCACAGCTTGAGCGACTTCTTCTTCTCCAGCACCATGGTGCTGTGCATGAACGCGGTGGCCGTCAGCCACGGCATGAACGACGCGTTCTCCACCGGGTCCCACGCCCAGTAGCCGCCCCAGCCGAGCACCGCGTAGGCCCACCAGCTGCCCAGGATGATCCCGATGGACAGGAAGATCCACGGCACCAGCGTCCACTTGCGCAGCGGCACCAGCCACGCGTCGCCCAGCTCACCGCGAAGCAGCGCGCCCGCCGCGATCCCGAACGGAATCGTCATGCCCACGTACCCGAGGTACAGCATGGGCGGGTGGATGATCATCAGGGGGTGGTTCTGCAAGAGCGGGTTGGGGCCCGGGCCATCGGAGAGCGGGTTGGGGATGTGCGTCCACGGGTTGGCCGGGCCCGCGATCAGGAAGGCGAAGAACGTCGCCACGGCCGCCATCACCCCCAGCGACAGCTGCATGTAGCGGCCGTGCTCTTTCCGGTACGTCCACGCGAAGGCGAAGATGTACGCGCCCATGATGGCGCCCCAGAAGAGAATGGAGCCTTCCAGCGCGCTCCACAGGGACACGATCGTGTAGACCGTCGGCGTGGAGCGGCTGCCCACCTGCGCCACGTACTTCACCGAGAAGTCGTGCGTGAGCAGCGCGTAGACCATCACCAGGTTCGCGCCGATCATCGAGGCGGCGAAGCCGTAGATGGCCTTCTGGACCAGCGGCAGCGCGCTCTCCTTGCGCATCAAGCCGGTGGTGATGCCGACGATCGCGGCAAAGGCTGCGCACAGCAGCCCAATGAGGATCAGCCCGTACCCAAGTGTCGAGTTCACGGCGGCTCTTGTAACGGAACGTGCACCGGCCGACGAGGTAGAATCGTCGTCATCAACGGCCCCGGCGCCCCTGGGCGCAACTCCTGCGCATCAAGGCTGATGGCGGCTCGTAGAAAGACCCACCCGGACGTCCGTTCGGTCAAGCGGGTCACTCGGCCTGGGTGAGCGACTTCTTCCACGCTTCTTCGGGCATGCCGCCGTCGGTGGGGGCCCGGTACTCGTTGCTGTGGTTCACCATCAGGCGGTTGGTGCGGAAGATCTGATCGGCCGAGTACGCGC
>VFKJ01000598.1 GCA_009885595.1 Myxococcales bacterium
CCACCCAGGAGGTCAGCCCCGCGGAGGTCCAGGCGGCGATCGTCAACGCCGCGTCGATGGGCGAGCCGAGCGCTGCCCCCGAGGTCTGGGCGACGCCGCGCTCGAGCAAGCGGCCCCTCGTGCTCGCGCTCGGGGGAGTGACGTTGCTCGCCCTCGCCGTCGCGGCCACCTTCGCGCTGCGGCCCAGGGGAGAAACGCAGGTCCCCGAGGCGGTGACGCCGGTCACCGTGGTGGACGCCGGGACCCCTGAGCTTTTCGTCGACGCGGGAATTCCCGAGGTGATCGACGCCGGCGCGCCTGAGACCGAAGTCGATGCGGGCGCCGCCCCGCCCCTGGTGCCGGAGCCCGTCGTCGATGCCGGCGCGCCCGTGGCCGCGGCGGAGATCGACGCCGGCGCGGAGGAAGAGACCGGGTGGCTCACCGCCGACGTGCAGGCACGCGGCCGGGTGAAGATGGGTGAAGTCACCGCGGGCGCCGAGGGCGAGGTGAGCTGGACCATCGCCGAGGAAGCGCGGGTGAAGGCGAAGCAGGTGCTCGGCAGCGTCGCGGGCGCCAGCGGGGCGCCGGTGCCGCTCACCGCTTCTTCCGTCGGGCTCGTGATGTTGAAGCAGCCCGCGGGCGCGAAGGTGAAGCTCGGCGCGGTGGTGGCGGAGATCATTTATTTCGAGGCGTGGGCCCGCGCGCTGGTGAAGGACGCGGCGCCGCAGATGGGCTGGCGCTGCGAGGTGAGCAGCGCGGCGCTGCAGCAGAAGGCTGAGTGCAAGATTTCGGTCGTCGCGCCGAGAGGCAAGGGCGCGGCGGTGACGGTGGCGATCGAGCCCAGGTGGTTCGACGGGGCGACCGACGCGGTGCTGCGCTTCGCTCCTCCGTGAGGGAGAGGTGCGGGACTGCCCCTCTCCCTGACCCTCTCCCCCGCGGGGGAGAGGGAAACAATCAACGAGTGCGCTCGCGCACCCAGTCCCGCACCCAGACCGCCACCGCGCGCGCTCCCGCGGGCGCCAGGTGCACCCCGTCGTCGAGCCGATAGCGCACCAGCTTCCCGTCTGGTGCCTGCACGAAGGTGGCGAACTGCCGCTGGCGATCTCCCACGAGTACATCCACCTCGAGGAACTCGACCCCCTTCACCTTCCGCGCGCACTGCGCGAACACTGAATTCAGATACGCGGCGCGCGCCGACAACCGGCGATCTCTCATCGGCGGCAGCGTCAGCCACAACACCCGCGCCTCAGCGGCGGTGAGGCTGCGCATCATCGCCTCCACCCGCGCCGCGTAGACCTGCCGCCACCGCGCCTCGCCGTAGTCGAGCTGCTCCTCGCCCTCGCTCAGGTTGGTGGCGTCGTTCGCGCCCAGGGACACCACCACGAAGCGCGGGCGGTCGCGCTGCAGCAGCGCCGGCACCACCTTCATCCAATCGTAGACATCGGGCCGCGCCAGCCCGGTGCCGAGCTGCGCGGCGCGGGTGACCGGCAGGCCAGAGCTCTTCAGCAGGGTGCGCTCGAGCGTGGAACCGAGGCTGCCGGCGATCATCGAGTCACCCAGCAGCAACACCCCACCCCCCGGCGCGGCGATCACTTCGGGCTGCGCCGGCGCGACCTCGACGGACGGTTCCGCCTCGGGCGCGAGGGGACCCACCCCGGGCAGCGCGGGCTCCGGCCCCGGCGCGACGGGAACGACCTCGGGCAGCGCGGGCTCCGAGGACGCGACGGGCGCCACCCCGGGAAGCGCGGGCTGCGGCGACGCGAGCTCGACCGGCTCGGGCGCGGGAACCACTCCAGCCAGCGCCGGCTCCGCTGACTCCGGCGACACGCGGGGTGCCACGCCGGGCTGCGAGGGGGCGAGCTCGACCGGCTCGGGAACCTCCAGGGGCAGCGCGGGCTCCGATCCCCGCAGCGGCGCCGCGACCGCGACCCAGCCCTCGGCGAGCAGCGGATCGCCCTCCCCGCCCGTGCGCCGCGCCAGCTCTTCCCGAACGTCCGCCGCCCAGCGGCGCGGCAGGTCGGCGCCCACGCTCGCCAACGCCGCATGCACCGGCGCGATCGCGCGCACGAAGCTCGCCTGCACCGGCCCGACCTCCAGGCGGCGCGCCCACGCGAGCAGCCCCTCGGAGTCGAGCGCGACCGCCACCACGCACGCCACGCCCAGCACCACCGCGGTGTCGCGCACGCTGAAGCGCCGACCCTGCCGTGGAGGTGGCGCGCTGGCCGCGTAGTGCTCCAGCGCCGCCGCGATTCCCTCGGGCTCCGACTTCGAAAGCTGAGGGATAGGGGCGTTCATCGGGTGGTCAGAACTGGAAGTAGATGAAAGGCGCCACGCCGCGCGGGCCGAGCGCGTCGAGCGCCACCACCAGCAGCGCGAAGAGCACGCCCTGGGCGACGAGCGGCCAGCGTGACAGGCGCGCTCGCACCACCTCGAGCCCGCGCGTCGAGATGAACGAAGCCGCGAGCGCGACCAGCACCACGCCGGCCACCCAGTACGGCACCGGTCCCCTCGCCCCGCGGCCGATGGCCGAGAACACCTCGCTGGCCGCCGTGAGCGAAGGCGCGCGGAAGAGCACCCACCCCGCGCACACGAAGTGGAACGTCAGCACCTGCGCCACCACGCCCCACGCCCGCGACGCGCGCAGCGCCTTCACTGACGGCCACGCCGCCCACGCGCGATGGAGGATCAACCCCACCGCGTGGAAGGCGCCCCAGGCCACGAAGGTCCAGGCGGCGCCGTGCCAGAGACCGCCGAGCACCATGGTGAGGCCGAGCGCCGCCGCGGTGCGCGCCGGGGTTCCTTTCGAGCCGCCCAGCGGAATGAAGAGGTAATCGCGCAGCCAGCTCGAGAGCGAGATGTGCCAGCGCCGCCAGAAATCTTGCGGGCTCCGGGCGGCGTACGGCGAGTCGAAGTTCTCCGGCATCGCGTAGCCCAGCAGCGCCGCCGA
>VFKJ01000706.1 GCA_009885595.1 Myxococcales bacterium
CGCGCAGGTGGTGCTGGAGGGCACGGTGATCGGCGACGGTACCTTCCGCTCGCGGATCGTCGAGACCAACGCCGCCGGTGACTTCAGGGTGAAGGCGCTGGGTTCGAAGTCGGACGGCAGCTTCCTGCTGACGGTGGTGCCTCCCAAGGGCAGCCGCGCCGCCGCCAGTCAGCGCAAGGTCACCATCAAGGTGACGAAGAACGCCCTGGGCGTTCCGGTGGGCACGCTGACCCCCACCACCATCAGCCTGGAGGACCGCCTGGTGGCCAGGGGCCAGGTCACCCGGCCCGGTGGCGAGCAGCCGGCCGCGGGCGTGTTCGTTCGCGCGACGTTGCAGGTCGAGACCCGCACCACCACTGAGGAGATGAAGGCGCTCCCCATCGAGCCGGCCGACACCGTCACCGCGGAAGACGGCAGCTTCGAGCTGCCGCTGGACCCCGGGGTGTGGCGCTTCGAGTACATCCCCGGCGAGCTGCTGCCGCTGTCCAGCCGCCTGGTCACCATCAAGGCGGCGATCGACGACCGCACCGGCCTCAAGCTGCCCACCCAGACGCTCAGTCCGGTGGAGCTCTCCTTCGGCCGCACGGTCTCGGGCACGGTGACGGGCACGGTGTTCGGCGTGAGCGGCACGGTGGATCAGCCGGTGCCGTACTCCAGCCTGCGGTTCTTCCGCGTCATCAGCGTCGAAGGCCGGCCCGCCTCGATCCTGCTGGGGACCACCATCGCGGACGATCGCGGCAAGTACCAGGTGGTGCTGCCGTCGGTGCGCACGGTGGTCGACGCCGGCCCGCCGTAAAGCTCAGGGCTCTGCGCGCTTCTTGAAGTCGTCGACCGTCGGCCCCACCGCGCCGCTGAACTGCACGGACGCCGTGGTGTAGAGGTCGAGCACGCGATCGAGCGAAGTGAAGGCCGCGCGCACGTTCTCGCGGCTCTCCAGCGCGCAGTGTGACTCGAGGGCGCGCTTGCGCTTGAGCCACCCCACGCGGAACTGCAGGAAGCGCTGATCGGAGTGCCGCACGTCGGCCTCCTCGCCCTGCTTCTGGCGTTGCAGCTCGAGCTCGCCGAACAGGCCGCGGGCCCCCTTCAGGCAGTCGGCCTCCGATTGCAGCTCCGCCGGCGGGAGATGCTCGGGCGTCATCCGCAGCACCGAGCGGTAGACGCTGAAGATGATCAGGACCGAGAAGCCGATGGTGACGACCAGGTACACCCCCAGCGACACCGCGCGGAAGCTGCGGAACCGCGGGTCCCTGGGGTCTTCGGCAGGGGCGTTCATCGGGTGGCGGGGGCAGGCCCGGGAGCCACTGCAGGCGCAGGAGCCACCGGGGCAGCGGGAGCGGTGGGCACGGTGCGCTGCAACCGCGCCAGGAACTGCATGCGGAAGTCACTCGACGGGTAGGTGCTGAAGGCTTCCTTGGCGGTGGCCACGGCCTGATCTCTCGCGCCCGTCATGTCGTAACACTGCATCAGCATCAGCATGGCGAAGTCACGCAGCTTGGCCTTCTTGTCGCCGTCGGCAAAGCGGGTGAGGTGCTTGATGGCGTCCTCGAACTTGCGTGACTGGAAGTAGGCGTTGCCCAGGTAGAACGAGGCCTCGATCGCGTCTTCGGGCACCGGGTCCATGCTCAGGAAGCGGCCCAGCTGCGCGATGGTCTCGGGCCAGTCCTGCCGGCGGAAGGCAGACTTGCCCTTCTCCAGCACCGCGCCCCCGACTTCCTTGCGCAGCAGCACCGCGCGGTCCTGCAGCACCAGCTTGGAGAAGGTCGACAGCCTGCTTTGATCGAGCTTCTGGAGCGCGTCGATGCCCTTGAGCCGCTCCTCGCCCGGCAGCGTGGTCATCTGGCGGTACACCTGGAGCGCCGACTGCTCGGCGGCGGCGACCGAGGTGGCGTCGGCCTTGAGCTTGTCGATGGTGCCGGTGAGCTCGGTGACCTCTTTCTGCAGGCGGTCCTTCTCTGCGTTGGCGCCGGCGGCGCGGGTGTTGGAGATCACCACCACGCCGGCCACGCAGAGCGCGGCGAACAGCACGTAGGCCGCGCCCGTGCTGAACCAGGTGCGGCTCTGGAAGGCGTCTTGCTGGCTGGAGACGAGCTTGAGCTCGGCGTGCAACGTCTTGAGGGCGTTGTCCGTCTTGATCGTCATGTTGCGCGACTCGACGACCTCGCGGCGAATCTCTTCCAGCAGCTTGCTCGAATCGGGGGTCGTGTCGGACATGTCCTGCGCGCTTATCAGAAGCCGGGGACGTCGAGATCACGCTTCGGCGCAGGCGGGAAATAGAAGGTGAACATCGCGCTGAACAAGACCCCGCCCACGTTGATCCCGGAGATCGGGGTGTTGCTGCGGGCGTAGACGTAGCGGACGTCGATCCCCACGCCGTATTTGTCGCTGAAGCGGTAGTTGAACCCGCCCGAAGCGCTGAGGGCGAGCAGCACCCGCTCGGGGATCTGCGCCGACTTCACGCTGATGTTCGAGAGCAGCGGCCCCGCCTGCAGCGCCAGGTAGGGCATGAAGCCCTTGAAGAACACGTCGGTACCCACCAGCCGGCCACCGAGCTGGGCCCCGTAGATCGCCGAGGTGTACTCGTCGCGTTGGCCGTCGGGGAGCGCGAGCGAAAAGGTCTCGAAGCTGCCCAGGAGATCGATCGACAGCTCGATGTTGCGGCTGACGCCGTAGCCGAAGCTGGCGGTCGCCTCGGGGCCACCGTTGATGCCGGGGATCACCGGCGTGCCGGCGGCCTCGGCCTTGTCGAAGAACCACCAGTTCGGGACCCAGCGGAAACCACCGCCGACCGACACCCGCCCCCAGCCGTCGATCCCCTCGGCGAACGCGGCCGAGCTTCCGAGCAGCACCACGCACAACCACAGCTTCTTCATCACCAGGTCTTCCAGCCGTCGACGCGCGGCCGCGAGGCGATCTGCGGAGGGACGGGAGGAACGCGCGCCCCTCGACTCCGCTCGGGATGAGCGGGCGGTGGCACGGTTCGCTGGGGCTGAGCGGGGGGTTCGGGAGGGGTCATCACGATCGGCGTCGGGGCCACCGGCGCGGCGGCCATCTTCTCCTCGAGCATCTTCACGTACATCTTGAGCTCCGCGAGCGCCTGCTCGCGCTCCATCAGGCGCCGGAAGAGATCGACCCGGCGCTCCTTCTCGTCCATCAGCTCGGAGTGAAGCTGCATCAACGAAGCCATGGCCTTCTCTGCGTAGCTCGCAGGGACCAGCTGAGCAGCTGCCTGGGTGGTGAGCGCTTCCATCATTTCTGTTTCTCCCAGATGCAGTCGAGGAACGTGGTGCGTGGACCCATGAGGCAGACGCGCAGGCAACGCAGCAGGCAGCGCAGCCCGAACTCAGCGACGATGAGGCGGGCATTCGCGAGGACATCTCGACCGCGGATGACACCGTCCATGGACACCTCGGGCAGCTGCTACAGGGTTGCAGCGAACCGTAGCGGCCCTCGAAGACCCCGCAAGTTTTCGGCTCAGCGCCGCCGGAGCGCGCCGTTGCCCGCGTCGATGAAGTGCTCGGCGATGAAGGCGCGGCTGGTGGCGCTGAGCTGGTTGCCGCGATTGCCGACCTGGAGGAACTCGCACTGCGGCAGCTGCCGCAGCAACGTCTGCTGAGAGGCCTCGTCCGCGAAGGCCTCGTCCATCGAGGCGAAGCGCTTTCCCGAGCGCGCGACGTCGACCAGCACCTGGCCGTAGCTGTCGATCAGCACCGGAGAGACCAGGGCCGGGCGCTGATCGGCCTGCACCAGCACGTAGTTTTCCAGCGCGCAGGTGCCCGGCTGCAGGGCGAGCGGCGGCGGGGCGGCAGGTGGGGAGCGGATGGCCAGCGGCCAGTGACTCAGGCCCAGCGCGAGCACGAGGGCCGCGGGGATCCACCCTCTGGGGCCGAGGCGCTCGGAGAGTCCGGCCAAACCTAAGCCCAGCAGCAGCACGATCAGCGGCGCCACCGCTGCGTCGTATTGGTTCCAGAAGGCCGGGGTGCCGAGGAAGACGGCGACCACCAGGGCGAGCCCGACGAGCGCGCCTCTCCCCAGCCACCGACGCGCGCCGATCAGCGCGAAGGGGGCCAGCAGCCCCATCAGGACGGTCGCGTCGAGGGAGCGGGAGACGAACATCTCGCGCAGGCGAACGAGCCGATCGAGATCTCCGTCGGGGGGCCGCCCCGAGTGCACGGTGACCAACTGGAAGAAGGCCTCGGAGGGCGCGAGCAGCCCGAACGGGAGCACCAGCACCGCGAAGGCGGCCACCGCCCAGAGCACCAGCCTCGTGCGCTGTTCCCGGGGACAGGCGATGAACGCGGTCACGCACCACGCCGCGCCCAGCAGCTTGAAGCCCATGGCCAGCGCGCAGAGCACGCCCGCCCCCACCACCTGCCTGCGGCTCGGCTGGTGGCTGAGCAGGAGGAGCGCGCCCAGGCCCGCGCCGTTCATCAACGGCTCGAGGTAGACGCCGCGATCGGTGAGCACGGTCTCCCACCACAGGCCCAGGAACACCGCGGCCGCCACGCCCGCCCAGCCGCGCACCAGGCGGCCCACCATCACCACGTTGAGCGAGCCCACGATCACCGCGAGCACCCGCCCGAGGAGCAGCGCCCACTTCGGGCCGGCGAGGGCCGCGGGCAGCAACCAGAGAATGACCCCGGGAGGGTGCAGGAACGCGAAGTCCCGCCAGGGGAAGCGCCCCTCGAGCACCGTGAGCGCGGCGGCGACGTAGACACCCTCGTCGTAGTCCACCGCGCCGCTGGCGAGGCGGCCCGGGATCACCCGGACCAGCAAGGCCGTGAGGAAGCCCCCCGCCACCAGGATCGCGGGCAGGTGTCTCTTCACCGCGCGCCGGTACGAGCGTCGAGATCGAGCAGCGGCACGTCGCTCACCACCACCACCGAGCGGACGGCGGGCACTGAGAAGTCAGCCTGGTCGAGCTGGGTGAGCAAGGTCTTCACCTCGGCCTGCGTCATGGTGCGCAGCGGCTCGGAGCCGACCGCGTGCGCCAAAGCCCGCAGGGCCGCGTCATCGTCCGGCGAGTTCGCGAGCAACGAAAGCCAGCTCCCCACCTCGGTGGGCTCCAGCTCGGGGGGCACGCGCTTGACCGCCAGGGTGTCCCCGCCGAACTCTTCCACCTCGACGCCGTAGGTCGCGAGGCGCTCCCGCGCCGCGAGGATGGAGGGCGCCGCGGGTGAAGTCACGGTGGTAGAGAACAGCGTCGCCGCCGCGTCGCTCAGCGTGCCCGCGCGGAAGCGGGTGCGCAGCCCCTCGAGCACCACCCGCTCGCGCACCGCGCGGGGATCGAGCACCACCAGCGAGCCACCAGGGCCCTCGCACACCCAGAAGCGCCTGCCCAGCTCGCCCAAGAAGCGCAGCGCGCTGAAGTACCCGGGCGGCGGCGCTTCGTTGAGCATCGGGCGCGCGGTGCCGTAGGGCTCGCGGCCCGGGGCGTCGAGCACGGACCTCATCGAGGGCGCGCCCAGCTCGAGGGCGAGGCCGGGGGTTTCTTGCGCGCGGGCGAGGAAGCGATCGACGGCCTGGGCGTAGTGGGCGTTGAGCTCGTCTCCCACCGGCGCGCCCGGGTTCTGCCGCCAGGGCGCGGCCTTGAGCGCGCGCGTCACCGCCGCCGAGAGCGCCTCGGTGATGCTGCGCGGATCGGAGAAGCGCACCTCGAGCTTCTGCGGGTGCACGTTGACGTCGACCGACGCGGGCTCGACGTCGATGAAGATCGCGCACACCGGCTGGCGCCCGGGTGGCAACGAGTCCTGGAAGGCGCGCTGCACCGCCGAGTTGACGCCGCGATCGCGCACGTAGCGGCGGTTGACGAAGGTGTAGAGCGCGCGCGCCGTGGCGAGGGTGAACTCGGGCGAGGCGATGAAGCCGTGCACGTGCACCCCGAGCCTGCGCTCGTCGATCTCGAGCAGGTGCGGCTCGACTTCACTGCCCAGCAGCGCGGCGATGCGCTCCTGCGGCCGCCGGGGCGTGGCCGGGCTTGCGATCAGCAGCTTGCCGCCGTGCTCGAGGAAGAAGCCCACCTCAGGGTGCGCGAGCGCCAGGCGCGTCACCGCTTCTTCGCAGTGAATGAGCTCGGTCGACTCGCGCTTGAGGAACTTGCGACGCGCGGGCACGTTGAAGAACAGGTCGAGCACGTCGATGCGGGTGCCGCCCGGCGGGGGTGCGTCTTCGATGACGGGCGCGCTCCCCCCTTCGATGGTGATGCGGGTCGCCACCGGCGCCCCCGGCTCGCTCGTGATCATCGAGAACCGGGACACCGAGGCGATGGAGGGGATGGCCTCCCCCCGGAAACCCTTGGTGAGGATGTGGAAGAGCCCGTCGGCGTCGAGCAGCTTGCTGGTGGCGTGGCGCTCGAGGCTCAGGAGCGCGTCTTCGCGCGACATGCCGTGGCCGTCGTCGATCACCGCGATCGCCCCCAGGCCGCCCTCGGACAGCAGCACCTTCACGGTGGTGGCGCCGGCGTCGATGGCGTTCTCCGCCAGCTCCTTCACCACGCTCGCGGGGCGCTCGACCACCTCGCCGGCGGCGATCTGGTTGATGAGCTCATCGCTGAGGCGGCGAATTCGACCCATTCCCACCCAGCCGATAGCAGCGGAACGCTGCGCGAGACAGACGGAAGCGAACGGTGGCCGATTGGCGAGCCTCCGTTACACTGCCAACCCGAAGCGATGCCTCCCACTCCGCCTGAGCTCCTCCAGCGTCTCCAGCACCACATCGGCCAGCTCGTGCTGGGGAAGGCCGAGCAGGTGAAGCTGTCGCTCACCTGCCTGGTGGCCCGCGGGCACCTGCTGCTCGAAGACGTGCCCGGGGTGGGCAAGACCACCCTCGCCGAGGGGCTGGCCCGCAGCTTCTCCATGAGCTTCGCGCGCGTGCAGTTCACCGCCGACGTGCTGCCCAGCGACATCCTGGGCGCGCAGGTCTTTCTGCAGGCCAGGGGGCAGTTCGAGTTCCGCCCGGGCCCGATCTTCCACCAGGTGGTGCTCGCCGATGAGCTCAACCGCGCCCCGCCGCGCACCCAGTCGGCCCTGCTCGAGGCGATGGCCCAGGGCCAGGTCTCGCTCGACAGCGTCACCCACCCCCTGCCCGCCCCGTTCTCGGTGATCGCCACCCAGAATCCGCTCGACCTGAGCGGCACCTACCCCTTGCCCGATTCGCAGCTCGATCGGTTCCTGCTGCGGATCTCCCTGGGGCACCTGGCGCCCGAGGTGGAGACGCAGCTGCTGATGAGCCGCCGCTCCGATCCGCTGGTGGGGTTCAAGCCCATCGCCGACGCCGCCGACCTGGTGGCGCTGCAGAACGCCGCCGACCTGGTGCAGATCTCGAAGGACATCGCCGACTACGCCGTGCGCATCGCCGCCGCCACCCGCGAGCACGCAGAGATCGAGCGCGGCATCAGCACCCGCGCCGCGCTCTCGCTGATGGCCACCGCGCGCGCCGTGGCGCTGTGGGAAGGCCGTGACTTCGTCACGCCGGGTGACGTGAAGGCGGTGTCGGTGCCGGTGCTCAGCCACCGCCTGTTGCTCAAGAACTCGAGCCACGGCGCGTTCGCGCGCGACGAAGCGGCGCACCTCGTCGGAGAGCTGCTCAGGAAGGTCCCGGCCCCGCGGTGACCCGGCCGCCGAGCTGGCGACGCAAGCTCAAGGCCACCCGGGTGGGCCGCACCTACCTGGTGCTCACCGTCGGCATCGGCCTGGGCGCGCTCAACACCGGCAACAACCTGCTCTACCTGGTGCTCGGCTTCCTGCTGGCGATCATCGTGCTCTCGGGCGTGCTCTCGGAGCGCGTGATCGCCGACGTTCGCGTGCGCCGCATTCTCCCCGAGGGCGCGTTCGCGCACGAGCCGTTCGCGCTGCGCTACGAGGTGACCCGCACCAGGGGACGCGCGTTCGCGATTCGGGTCTGCGAGGCGGGTGGCACCCTCGAGGGGTGGGCGTGGATACCCACGGTGCTCGAGGGCAGCCCGGTGACCGTGCGCGCCGACGTCACCGCGCCCCGCCGCGGGCCGCTGCGCCTCAGGCAGGTGGAGATCTCCACCTTCTTCCCCTTCGGCCTGTTCGAGAAGTCGCGCACCGTCGAGGTGGACGATCTGCTGCTGGTGTGGCCACGCCGCGGCTACTGCTGTGATCCGCCCGACAGCGACGCGGGCCACCTCACCGGCGAGAACGGCAACCAGCGGCACCGCGATGGCGGGGGCGACGTGCAGGGCCTCCGCGAGCTGGGCGATCTCGAAGACGCGCGCCGCGTGCACTGGAAGAAGAGCGCCACCGTCGGGAAGTTGCTCAAGGTCGAGCGCGAGCGCGAAGATCGCAAGCAGTACACCCTCACCATCGAGAGCGACGCCCCCGGCGATCCCCTCGAGCGCGCCTGCGAAGAGACGGCCGCCCTCACCAACCGGCTGCTGGCCGCAGGCAACGACGTCGGCCTCGAGGCCGGGGGCCGGAAGATCCGCCCCGCCTCGGGCCCAGGTCATGAGAAGCGAATTCTCTCGGCGCTGGCCTCGCTCGGCTACGCCCTGCCCGCGCGGAGTGCGCCCCGGTGAGGCTCGTCGAGCGCCGCCGCCTGCGCCTGCGCCTGCGCGATCTCGCCGCGGGTTCTGCCTTCAGCGCCGTGGCGCTCTCCGGGGCCTTGCCCGCGCCGGTGGCGGCGATCTTCGGCGTGTCGTTCGTGCTCAGCCTGCTGGGCAAGCGTCCCTTCGCCCAGCAGCGGGCCTGGTCGGTGGTGGTGCTGCTGGCGATGGCGCTGGTGCTCTTCGGGTTGGTGTCCCGCGGCGTGCTCGACCTGGTGGTGGCGGCCGTGGGGTTCGCCAGCCTCGTCACCGCCCACCGCATGCTCTCGGAGCCCAGCGCGACGACCGATCAGCAGGTGCTGCTCGCTTCCCTGCTGCTGATGGCGGGCGCGGCCGCGCTCTCCGGCGACGTCTGGTACGCGGCCTGCCTGCTCGCGTTCGGCGTGTTCGCCTGCCTGTCTCTGGGGCTCACGGTGGTGGAGGGCCCGATCGAGCGCGACGAAGAGCTGCCCCTGGCGCCGGTGCTGCGGCAGGTCAGCATCGGGGTGGCGATCGCGCTCGCGGGCGGCATCGCCTTCTTCATCCTCTTCCCCCGGCTCTCGTGGAACGTGGCGGCGCGGCGCACCGGCCCGGGGCTCCTGGGCGGCACCACCGGCATGAGCGATCGGGTGCGCCTGGGCGGCGGCGGCGACATCAAGACCAGCGCGCGGGTGGTGCTGAGGGCGACCCTCGAGCCCTCTCCGAAGACCGACAGGCTCGACCGCTACTGGGTGGGGCGCCACTTCGATGCGTTCGACGGGCGGGAGTGGCGCGGCAGCGGGACGGCCGCAGCCCCGGTGCCCCGGGTGATGCTGGGCGAGCTGCGCGGCGCGCTGGTGCAGCGCATCGAGCTGCTGCCTGCCTACGCCTCGCGCACCCTGGTGGGCCTCGCCCAGCCGGTCGCCTACGGCACCGCGCTGGCGCTGGGGAACACGGGCTCGACGAGTACGCCCCTGGTGAAGGTCGGCGCCGAGGAGGTGCGCTTCTCCACCGACGCCAACGCCTACACCTACGTGGCGTACAGCCGCACCGACTACCCCATGCTGGAAGAGGACCTCGCGGTGCTGGAGGCGGCGCGCGCGCTGCCCGAGGACCTCGATCCCAAGGTGAGCGAGCTGGCGGCGCGCATCGTCGATCAGGCGACCGAGCCCGAGCAGGTGGCCGCGGTGCTCGAGCTGTGGCTGCAACGAAACCTCTCCTACACGCTCGAGCTGCCCGGCGAGGTCGACGATCCGCTCACGGACTTCCTCTTCGAGCGCAAGGAAGGGCACTGCGAACACTTCGCCACCGCGCTGGCGGTGATGCTGCGCACCCGGGGCATTCCCGCGCGGGTGGTGGGCGGCTTCTTCGGCGGTGAGCGGGTGGGCGAGCGCTTCGTGGTGCGGGCGGGCGACGCGCACGCCTGGGTCGAGGCCTATTCGCCCGTTCGGGGCTGGATGACGTTCGACGCCACTCCGGAGAGCGGCCGCGGCAGCCGACCCCAGGCGGTGCTCGCCGGGCTCATCGACGCCTACGAGCGGCTGGAGGAGCTCTGGCGCAGCCGGGTGGTCGACTACTCGCTGGTCGACCAGTGGGAGTTCGCGCGAAGGCTCGTTCGCCCCCCCAACGGCGCGGGAACCGACGACGACGACGACGGGCCCACCCCGGTCGGCGCCAGTCGCACCCGCACGCCCACCCGCGCGATCTTCGTGGCAGGCGCCGCGGGGCTCATCGCGCTGTTCCTCGTCCGCCGACTGACCAGGCCCGGCGCTCGCACCCACCCGGCCTCCGGGTTCCTGGTCCAGCTCGAGCGACGGCTCGACGGCCTCCACGTCCCCCGAAGACCGGGAGAGGACCTGGAAGCGCTCTCCTTGCGCCTGCAGGAGGAGCACCATCGGCTGGCCGCGCCGGTGGGCCGGGCCACCCGCCGCTACCTCGAGGCCCGGTTCGGCCAGCGCCCGTTGTCGAAGGAGGAGCGGCGGTCGTTGTTAGCCGCGCTGGAGCGCTCGAGAAGGTGAACAGCCCCAAGGGGAACCGCTGCTAGGCTGCGCGCCGTGCTGCTGCGGGTCCTCGAGATGATGCTGCCGGTACGAAGGGGCGAGCGCCAGCTCACCTTCACCCTCTTCCTCCACAGCCTCTTCGCGGTCGGCGCGTTCCTCACCGGGCGCACCGTGCGCGATGCGCTCTTCCTGGCCCACAGCGATCGCAGCCAGCTGGCGTGGATGTACGTGCTCTCGGCGATCTTCGTGACGCTCACGGGCCTGGTGTACGCGCGCCTGGCGAACCGGGTGCGCCGCGACCTGATGGCGTTGTTCTCGGCGATGCTCTTCGCCGGCCTCTTCGTGCTGCTCTTCGTGCTCGAGCACTACCAGCCGCCGGGCATCTACACCCTCATCTACGTCTTCGTGGAAGTGATGGGGGCGCTCATCCTGGTGCAGTTCTGGACCTTGGCGAACGAGCTGTTCAACGCGCGCGAGGCCAAGCGCCTCTACGGCTTCATCGGCGCCGGCGGCACCTTCGCGAACATCTTGATAGGCCTCCTCGCCGCCCGGGTGGCGACGGCGTTCGGCACCAACACCCTGCTGTTGATGTGCGCGGGGCTGCTGCTGGTCACGGGCCTGGCGAGCTTCGCGGGCGGGCGGCTGGGCCGGCAGCGGCTGTTCGCGCGCGCGGCCTCGGGCAAGCCCAGCCCTGCCAGGCGCAGCGGCGGCGCCAGCCGGGTGCTGGGCGATTCACACCTGCGCACGGTGGCGATCCTCTCGGCGGTCACCTTCTTCACCACCACCCTCATCGACTTCCAGTTCAAGGTGGTGGCGGCCGACAAGATGAAGGGCGACGAGCTGGCCGCCTACTTCGGCTACTTCAGCGCGGTGGTGGGCGCGCTCGCCCTGGGCCTGCAGCTCTTCGGCACCAGCCGGCTGCTCAACCGCGCGGGCGTGATCGGCTCGCTGGCGGTGCTGCCGGTGTCGCTGGCGCTGGGCGACGTCGCGCTCATCATCTTCCCCGCGCTGTGGGCGGCCTCGCTGGCCAAGGGGTCCGACACCCTCTTCCGCTACTCGGTCAACGACGCCACCACGCAGATCCTCTACCTGCCGGTGCCCGCGCAGGTGCGGGTCTCGGCCAAGGCCTTCATCGACGGGGTGGTCAAGCCGATGGCGATCGGGCTCGCCGGCGTGTCGCTGGCCGGCTACCGCCTGTGGACGAAGGGCGACCCGTACACGCTGGCCTGGTTCTCCCTCGCGCTGGCCCTCACCTGGATCGCCGTCGTCATGGGGATGCGCACGAAGTACATCAGGTCGCTGCAGGACAACCTCAAGCAGCGGCGGCTCGATCTCGAGTCTGCGCGGCACCAGGTGATCGACGGCAACACCAACAAGGTGCTCGAGCGCGCGCTGGCCAGCGAAGACGAGCAGGAAGTGCTCAACGCGCTCGCGCTGCTGCCCCACCTGGAGAAGCTGGAGCTCGATCAGCGGGTGGAGACGCTCCTGGAGCACCGCTCGACCGCGGTGCGGGTCAAGGCGCTGGAGTACTACGCGCACCGCCAGACGATGCGCTTCGCCAACTCGGTGTTCCGCCGCTTCGAAGACGCAGACCCCGCGGTGCGAGCGGCGGCGATCGACGCGTTCTGCGCCATGGGCCGCGACAAGGCGGTGCGCAGCGTGCGCCTCTTCCTCGCCGACCCCGACCCGCGAATTCGCAGCGCGGCCGTCACCGGTATGATCCGCTTCGGGGGGCTCGACGGCGTGCTGGTGGCGGCCGAGGCGCTCAAGGCGCTCATCGACAACGCCGACCCCGTGATGCGGCAGCACGCGGCCAAGGTGCTGGGCGCCATCGGCGTGCGCAATTTCTACCAGCCGGTGCTGCAGCTGATGAACGACCCCGAGGTGCGGGTGCGGCGCGAGGCGATCACCGCCGCGGGCGTGCTCAAGAGCCCCGAGTTCGTCATCCCCCTCATCTACCGCACCCAGTCGCGCGAGACGCTGCGCGAGGCGACCCAGGCGCTCACCGCCTACGGGTCCACCATCCTCAACACCCTGGCCAAGGTGCTCTCGAACCACCTGGAGGACGCCCACATTCGCCGGGCGATCGCGCGCGTGCTGGGGCGCCTGGGCACCAGCGAGGCGGTGGAGATCATCGCCCGCCACCTCGACGAGGCCGACGAAGAGCTGCGCGGCGTGATGTACCGCTCGCTGGCCCGGGCGGTGAAGGGCAAGCGGCTGTTGCTCAAGGACGTCAGCCCGGTGAAGCGCGCCGTCGATCGCGAGCTGGAGCGGGCCTGGCGGGCGCTGCACCAGCTCGAGCTGCTCGAGCTCGACACCCTGCCCGGCCCCAACACCCCGCGCGATGGAGAGGCCGCCGCGAGATCGTTGTTGGCGTCCGCGCTCACGGAGAAGATCAAGCAGGTCGAGGGCCGGGCGTTCCTGCTGCTCGCCGTGCTCTACCCCGACGCCGACATGGAACAGATCAGCGTGGGCATCCAGGACGCCTCTGCCGGTGAGGCCGCCCGCCGCCGTGGCAACGCGGTCGAGCTGCTCGACAACCTGCTGGAGCGGGGCTTCAAGGCGCGCTTCCTGCCGCTGATTGAAGAGCAGCCCCGCGCCGAGCGGCTCAAGGCAGTCGCCGAGCTCTACCCCGCGCCCAACCTCACCCCCGAGGCGATGCTGCGCGAGCTGACCAAAGACGAGGCCGCCTGGGTGCGCGCCTGCGCCACCTGGGCCCTCTCCGAGACGTCGCACGACCCGGCGCTGCGCGACCAGGTGCTCTCCACCTCGATCGCCGACCCCAACCCGGTGGTGCGCGAGATGGGCCTGGTGGCCTTGCACCGCAAGGCGCCGGCGCTGGCCGGGCCGCACATGGAAGCCCGGCTCAAGGACGACGCGCCGCTGGTGCGACGCCACGCCGCGGTGTTGATCGCCGCGGGTTCTGCCCCGAGTTAGGCGCTTTACACAGCGCCCCTCTCACTGAAGGATGCCGCCCGCCCGATGCTCTCGACCGTCGAGAAGGTCCTCTTCCTCAAGTCGATCGATCTGTTTTCACAGATCCCCGGGGAAGATCTGGCCGCCATCGCGCTGATCTCGAGCGAAGAGCGCCGCGATCAGGCCGACGAGATCTTCGCCGAGGGTGAGTCGGGCGACGCCCTGTACCTCGTCATCGACGGCAAGGTCCGGGTCCACAAGGCAGACCGGGTGATCGCCGAGTTGGGCGAACGCGAGTGCTTCGGCGAGATGGCCATTCTCGACGCCGCGCCCCGCTCGGCCACGGTCACCGCGGTCGACGACACCAACCTGCTCAAGATCACCCGGGAAGACTTCCAGGAGATCATGACGGAAAAGCCCGAGATCGCGCAGGGCATCGTCAAGGTGCTGACCCGGCGACTTCGCGACGCCATCCGCTAAGGCGACCCCTGGGGAACCTCGAGGGGGTTAGACTCCCCGGCGCATGCCGAACCGCGCCCCTGCAGCCGCCGCTGCCCCCCCTCCCGCTGCGCCCGCCGCCGCCCCGCCCGCGGGCCCCGACCCGATGGCGGACCCCAAGATCCGCGCCCAGGTCGATGCCGGCCGCGCCGTCGCCTACCACCTGCTCAAGGGCCTCAAGGTCATCGCGATGTACCGCCACAACGAGAGCAAGTACGGCGAGTACCTCACCAAGGCCTGGCAGGCGGTCAACGACTACACCACCACCTACGGCCCGCTGAACCTGCGGGTGGAGATCACCAACTTCACCATCCACAAGCAGGAGCTGTTCACCGAAGACAACCCGATGCCGTACAAGTTCTTCAAGGACGGCATCCGGCAGATCGTCTTCCGCGACGGCTTCTCGCTGCAGGAGATGACCACCTTCACCATGATCGCCCTCTCGGACCCCGAGCGCGGCGCCGACGACATCAACGCGCAGCTCTGGCGCGCCCAGATGCCGAACTTCGAATACATCATGGTGGAAGGCTTCAAGGTCGACGAGAACGCCGACGAACAAGACGTGCAGGTCGAGGTCGACCAGATCGTCGACTACCTGCAGCGCCGCCTGCGCACGAACTCCGACGACTACGTGCGCTTCGCGCGCCTGTCGGAGCAGGACCTCGAGATGCAGATGAACGACATCGATCAGATGCGCGGGGTGGTGATCACCGGCCTGACCGCCACGCCTGATCTGAAGGCGAAGCTGCAGCGCGAGATCCACGAAGAGGAAAACCAGCGCCTCTTCCCCAAGCTCATCAGCGCCGTCTTCCAGGTGGTGGAGAACGGCGTCACCGACGCCAACCTGCTCGGCGACATGTTCAGTCAGCTGCTCGACGCCATGCTGCTGCAGGAAGACTTCGCCATCATCAACCAGGTGGTGCTCAAGCTGCGCGCGATGGAGCAGCGCGCGGGCGCCGACAGCTCGATCGGTGAGCTCCTGCGCGACTTCATCTCGAAGATGGGCGAGGAGCAGCGGCTCAACCGCATCGGCGAGATCCTCAAGTACGCCAAGCTGAAGAACCCGCCCGAGGTGGTGAAGTACCTCACCAACGTCACCTCCGACGCCGTGCCCGCGCTGTTGGGCACCCTCGAGGTGATCGAGCTGCCCGAGAACCGCACCCTGCTGTGCGACGTGCTGGTGGTGTTCGCCAAGATGAACCCCGACGCCTTCGTCGACAAGCTCAAGACCGCCGACAAGCCGCAGGTACAGCGCGACATGATCTACGTGCTCGATCGGTCGAACCACCCCGACAAGCTCAAGTTCTTCGCCAGCGTGCTCAAGTCGAGAAACCTCGCGCTGCGGCTCGAGGTGATGTCGATCATCGCGCGCGGCCGCACCGGCGAGGCGCGCAAGCTGATCGCCGCGATGCTGGACGACGAGACCCTGCAGGTGCGCTTGCAGGCGGCCCGGGTGCTGCCCGAGTTCGACCGGGAGAAGGCGTACGTCGACCTCTTGCGCATGGTGAAGGACAAGGCCTTCGAGGAGAAGACGCCCCAGGAAAAGGAAGGGCTCTACGTCGCGCTGGGCTCGACCGGCGTTCCGGGCGCGGTGAACTACTTCCACGCGGTGCTGCAGCAGAAGGCCGGCCTGTTCAACAAGCAGAAGATGATCGCCGAGAAGCAGCTCGCCGTGGCGGGGCTGAGCGGCGCCTGCACCATTCAGACGGCCAAGCTGCTGCAGGAAATCGCAGAGGACAAGGCGCAGCCGCAGGAAGTCCACAACGCGGCGAAGATGCACCTGGCCCGGGTGCGCAAGAGCCTCTTCGGCAGCCCGGACAAGGAGGGCTGACCCATGGCCGAGATCTCCGTCACCAAGGTCAACGAAGCCGACGACGCCTCACCCGACGTCTTCGCCCGAGAACACAACGAGAAGCTGCAGACCGCCGGCCGCCAGCTCGTCTCGGCGCTCTACATGCTGGTGCGCTCGGTGAAGATGTACGACCCCGACAACGCCGTCTTCGAGAAGCCGATCGCCCAGCTTCAGGAGACGATGAACCAGGTCATCCAGAAGGACGGCAAGCTCGAGTTCATGGGCGTCAAGCAGTCGTTCTACCTGAACGGCATGCTGGTGAAGGTCGACATGAGCGCGCTGGAGAACGTGCGCACCCTGCTCGAGGAGATGCGCTCGAAGGACGTGGGCGGCATCACCCTGCTCCGCTCGGTCACCATTCCCGAGCTCAAGAACTTCATCTGGATCTTCTCGAAGGAGCAGAGCGACGACGCCGACGAAGACGGCGTGGCGGGCAAGAAGCTCGTCTCGATGAAGCTGGCGAAGTGGTCGAAGCTGAAAGACAAGCTCGACAACGAGAAGGACGAGAGCGAAGCCAAGCTCGACCGCAAGAAGTACGCGCTGACCTGTTACGGGCGCGCCGTGGTGTTCGTGAAGAAGTACTTCGAGTCGCTCAAGAAGGACAAGCCGATCGCGACCTCGAAGGTGCTGCGGGTGATCCAGGACCTGGTCGACATCTCGATCGATCACCGCACCCACTTCCTCGGGCTGACCACCAACAAGTCCGACGGCGAGTACCTGGCCTACCACTCGGTCAACACCGCGCTGATGTGCATCGTCTTCGGCAGCGAGCTGGGGCTCACCAAGCCGCAGCTGTGCGACCTGGGCTACATCGCGCTCTTCCACGACGCGGGCATGGGCACGGTGCCCGACGAACTGCTCAACAAGCGCGGCGCGCTGAGCCTGGAAGAACGAAACGTCATCAACCGGGCGCCGCTGATCTCCATTCGCAACATCCTCCAGGAGAAGCAGATCAACCGCGCCACCTTGCTGCGCCTGGTCACCACCTTCGAGCACAAGGTCGACTACGGCACCGCGGTGCGCGACGCGCAGGGGAACATCCAGATGATCATCCCCAAGGCGAACTTAGGCCTCTACGCGAAGCTCATCTCGATCGCCGCCACCTACGACGCGCTCACCTCGAAGCGGCCCTTCCGCGACTCCTACGGCCCTGAGGTGGCGCTGATGCTGATGTGGACCGAGATGCGCAACAAGTTCGATCCCGACCTGCTCAAGGTGTTCATGCGCGTGATGGCCATTCAGCCGATCAAGGTGCTCACCAAGCGCCAGCAGACGGTGTCCGTCGGCATGATCTAACTTCTCGGCCGCGGGGGAGCGGGCTTACCGAGCCGTTTTTCCGCTTCCTTGAAGTCGCGCGGAGGAGGCGCCGTGAAGCTCACCGCCTTGCCCGTGCGCGGGTGCGCGAAGGCGAGCTTCCACGCGTGCAGCGCCTGCCGCCCAATCAACTCAGGCCGCTGGGCCTTCTTGGGGCCATAGAGCGCGTCCGAGATGAGCGGGAAGCCGGCCTCGGCGAAGTGCACGCGGATCTGGTGGGTGCGGCCGGTCTCCAGACCGACCTCCACCAGCGCGGCGTCCTCGAAGCGCTTCTTCACCTTGAAGTGCGTGATGGCGGGCTTGCCGGTGGTGACCTTGCCGGTGAAGCGGGTGCGGTGCTTCGGGTGCCGGCCGTGGAGCGTGCTGAAGGTGCCCTGGCTGGGCGGCTGCCCCAGCACCAGCGCCAGGTAGGTCTTCTCGACCGAGCGCGACTTGAAGGCCGCCTGGAGCGCGCGCAGGGAGACGTCGTGCTTGGCCACCACCATCAGGCCCGAGGTGTCCTTGTCGAGGCGGTGCACCAGGCCCGGCCGCAGCACGCCGCCCACGCCCTCGAGATCCTTCACGTGGTGCAGCAGCGCGTTGACGAGGGTGCCGCCGTGGTGGCCGGCGCCGGGGTGCACCACCATGCCCGCGGCCTTGTCGAGCACCGCGATGTCCCGATCCTGGAAGATCACCGAGAGCGGCAGATCTTCGGCGAGGGGCTGGGCGATGACGGGGGCGGGCACTTCGAGCTCGAGCTGCTCCAGGCCCTGAAGGCGGAGCGAAGGCTTGAGCGGCTTGCCGGCGAGGCGCACCTGGCCAGCCTCGATCAGCGCCTGCACCCGCGAACGCGAGAGCTCCGGGCGGGTGCGCGCGATGAACTGGTCCACCCGGGTGCCCCGGGCGTCCAGGGGGACTTCGAGGATCACCAGATCTTCGACTTCACGTGCCCCTTGGGCTTGATGATCACGTCGATGATCGCGCGATCGAAGAAGTTGGTGCGCGTGAAGATCTCCTTGCTCACGCGGCTCTTGAAGAGCTCCCGGCCCTCTTCAATCTCGTCCTTGAGGGTCTCGAACAGGTTGTCCTGCTCGATGCCGCGGACGATCTTCTGCTCGTTGTAGAGCGAGATGTCTGAAGCAATGGCCCGGGCCAAACGCATCGCCTTCGTTCGTTCTTCTTCAGTCATCGTCGCAATTCGTAGTGCCGTGAGGGTGGACGGTCAACCTTTCGACCGGTGCGCTTCCACGAACGTCAAGTAGCTCTTCGACACTCTAAGCCCATCGAGGCCCAGTTCCCTCGCAAGGTTCATCAAAATGCCACGCAGGTAGACGGGGGCCGGGAGCGCGTCGTAGCGGTCGCCCTCCACGTTTTCGAGGTGCTTGACCCCGATGCGGGTGCGGTCGGCCAGCTGCACCAGCGAGAGGCCCTTGGCGAGCCTGACCTGCTTGAGGAGGTCGCCGTTGATCTCCACCCCCTCGGGGATCTCGTAGGGGCGGGGCTTCTGCTCGACCCGGAACTCGCGGCTGGGGGTGGCCCGGGCTGGCACGATCGCCACCTGCACGTCGTCCCCCAGGATGGGGATTGGGGGCTCTTCCACCGGGGGCTTTTCCAGCGGTGGCTTTTTTTCCGGCTCAGGGGCGGCCGGCACGGGGGCAGGCGCCGGCGGGGCTTCGGGGGGAGGCCCGATCACGTCGGGCACCTCCGCCTCCGGGGTGGCGACGGGCTCCGGTGGGGCGTCCTCGACCACGGCGGCGACGGGGGGAAGCGGCTCAGGCGGCGGCGCGGACCTCGCCGCCCACGAGGGCACCCCTGGCGCCACGTCGAAGGCGAGCTGGCGCGGCTCGGCGAGGGGCTCGGGAGGCGACGACGGTTCAGCGAGGATGCGCGCCGGCACCGGCACCACCATCACCGGTGGAGGCGCGGCGACGAAGGGCGATGGGGGGGTAACGGCGTACGTGTACGCGTTCGGCTGGCTGGTGGCCGGCGTGGGGGCGGTGGGCGTGACCCAGGCGATCGCCCCGCCCCACGCGGTGCCCGCGCTCGCCGCCGCGGGTGGCGCAGGCGGCCGGGGCGCGGGGGGAGGCTTGATCACCAGGCGCGGCGGCAGGCCGATCTTCAGGTCGTAGGCGTCGCGCCGCTGCTCGTCGGTGAGCACGTCGAGCGCTTCCTCGAGCCTGGCGCGCAGGGCCGCGGCCCGGGACGGATCGATGAGGCCATAGAGCGCGACCTGATCGTCCGCGTACAGGGTGGTGAGGCGATCGTGCGCGCTGCGGATCTCGGCGAGCGTCGCGCCGACTGAGATCTCCAGCACCTCATAGTGCGTCTGGGCCTGAAACGACTTCACCGTTCCAATGCAATCAGGTTTTCCGCCACGCGCAACACACCACTGGCGGCGGCGCTGTCGGGGAACGCGTCGAGGAGCGAACGGCGGGCCCTCACGGCCTGCCAGACGGCGTCGTCGTGGTTGACCGCCCCGAGGTAGCCCAGCTCGAGCCCGAAGAACTTCTTCCACGCCGAGGCCACGGTGGGCCCGACGTCGAAGTCAGCGCGGGTGCGGGCCTGGTTGACGATCACCCAGGGGTGAAAGCCGCCCAGCACCTGCTCGAGGCGCGCCGCCTTCTCCACGTCGCGGGTGCGCAGCTCGGCCACCACTTCCCACGGGGTGCGGCCGAGCTGGCCGTCCCTGGGGAGCAGCGCCTGGCCGACCAGCTGCGCGAAGTCGTCCTCGGGGGCGAGGGCCTGCAGCCGGCGAAAGAAGGCCGCCTTGATGAAGCGATAGGCGTTCTCGATCGAGGTGGGCTCGGGGAGCATCACCACGATGCCGGTGTCAGCCACCAGGTAGAAGTCGAGCACGTTGAACGCGGTGCCGGCGCCGAGGTCGAGCAGCACGTAGTCGACGTCGAGCATGCGCAGGTTGCGAATGAGCTTGTTCTTCTGCGAGTGGCGCGGGTTGGCGGCGTCGAGGCCGTCACTGGCGCCCGAGACGAGGGAGAGGCGCTCGAAGGGGGTGGGCACCAGCACCTCTTCGAGGTGCTGCACCTTGCGATCGATGAAGTCGGAGAGCGTCACCTTGGGCTGCGGCACCCCCAGGCAGGTGTGCAGGTTGGCCCCACCCAGATCGAGATCGACCAGCACCACCTTCGCGCCGCGCCGGCTCAGGGCGATGCCCAGGTTGGCCGAGAGCAGCGACTTGCCGATGCCGCCCTTCCCTCCCCCCACGGCGATCACCCGGCGCGCCCGGGCCTTTCGGCTCGAAGGCGCTTTGGGACGCGGCAACTGGATGACTTCGGCTTCAGACGGTTCGGACATGGATCACTCTTCCTCGAGCTCCACGTTCCAATACGACGCATCGGTGAGGTTGAGAAACGGTAACCACGCGCGGTGAGCACCTTTTACGGGCGAGCCGCGCAAAAGCGGCGTCCAGCGGGGGCGAAGGGGCTCGCGCAGCAGCTTGATCCCGGCCTGGACCGGCGTGCGGCCGCCCTTGCGCAGGTTGCACTCGATGCAGGAGCACACCACGTTCTCCCAGCAGGTCTTCCCGCCCTGGGAGCGCGGCACCACGTGATCGAGGTTCAGATCGGCGCGCTTGCGCTTGCGGCCGCAGTACTGGCAGGTGTCCTCGTCGCGGGCGTAGATGTTGAGGCGGGAGAAGCGCACCCGGACCCGCGGCAGCTTCTCGAAGGCGGTCAGCACCAGCACCCGGGGAATGCGAATGCGCCGGTCGATGGTGCGAATCGAGTCTTCTTCTTCGATCGCGGCGGAGAGCGCGGCCCAGTCGAAGAAGTCGTACAGCCGATACTGCTCGTCGATCGCCCTCGCCACCCCCTGGTAGAGCAAGGAGAAGGCGCGCTTCACGTTGGTGACGTGAACGGGTTGATAGTGGCGGTTGAGCACCAGCACGGCTGCGTTGACCACGTTCAGCCTCCTCTCTTGCGTTGGGTGGCGTCGGCGACGGCGCGCGCGACGGCTTCCAACCCGGCGTCTGGCAGACACCGCACATCGAGCCACACCTCGTCGTCGACGATCCTCGCGACCACGGGCGGGTCTCCGGCCCTGAGCTGTTCGTGGACTTCGTTGGCGGGCACGCCTGGCACCGCGACCGCCCAGGACTTCGGGGCGGCCAGGGGCATCGAGCCTCCACCCACCCGGCTCTGCGACTCCACCACCCGGTGGGGCAGCGCCCCCAACAGCGCGCCCAGCTTGCGAGCGCGGGCGAGCAGCACCTCGGGGCTGGTGAGCAACGCGGCGCGCGCGGGCACCTCGGTGTCTTCGCGGCCGTCGCGATAGAGCTCGAGGGTCGCTTCCAGCGCGGCCACGGTGAGCTTGTCGATGCGCAGCGCGCGGTTGAGCGGGTGCTTCATCAGCCTGGCCAGCGCCGCCTTCTTCCCGACGATCACCCCCGCCTGCGGCCCCCCCAGCAGCTTGTCGGCGCTGAAGGCCACCACGTCGGCGCCAGCGGCGATCACCGAGGCCACGGTCGGCTCGGCAGAGAGCCCTTCCGCGTGCAGCGGCCTCAAGGCGCCACTGCCGAGATCTTCGAAGAACGGCACGCCCCGCTCGGCCGCGAGGCTGGCGAGCTCACGCGTGGTCGCCTCTTCGGTGAAGCCGACCAGCGCGAAGTTCGAGCGGTGCACCTTCACCAGCAGCCCGGTGCGCTCGGTGATCGCGGCGGCGTAGTCGGAGAGCCGGGTGCGGTTGGTGGTGCCGACCTCGCAAAGGGTGGCGCCCGACTGGGTCATCACCTCGGGAATGCGGAAGCCGCCGCCGATCTCCACCAATTCGCCCCGGGAGACGATCGCTTCCCTGCCCTGGGCGA
>VFKJ01000727.1 GCA_009885595.1 Myxococcales bacterium
GCCGTCGACGCCGGCATCTGCATCGAATCCGGCATCGAGCCCTGCATCGAGCCCTGCATCGAATCCGGCATCGAGCCCTGCATCGAATCCGGCATCGAGCCCTGCATCCGATCCTGCGTCGATGTCGCCGTTTGCGCCCGCGTCTTCCGAGGTCCCAGCGTCTTCGTCGGGCACTCCAGAATCATCCGGCGTCGTTGCCTTTCCGCATGCGAGCAGCCCCGAAGTCACCAGCACCGCGACGACGAGCCCCACCTGTTTCCGGATCTTCATTGATTCCCCCCGGCGGGGGGCACTGCAGAGACCGCGCCAAGGCCCTAGTTCCAGCGCCGCCACTCCTCTTCGTAATAATGAACGAGCACCTGATTGTTGAGCCGGTTCACCTCGGCCGGCACCTGGTCCATGTCCTTCGGAAAATGGAAGAGCGTGGGCATGGTGTCGTCGCTCAAAAAGCGCAGATTTTCCGGCAGGGGATGCCGCGCCTGCGCGGGGCCGATGGACGCCAGCACGTAGCCCCACTCGCCGAAGCTCGGCACCCACGCGTGGTACGGCTGCGTCTGGAAGCCCGCCGCACGCAGGGTGGTGTCGATGCACCAGTAGCTCCTGCGCGCGAACAAGGGTGAGGTCGACTGCACCACGGCCACCGCGCCCGGCGCGAGGTGCGCCTTGAGCAGCGCGTAGAAGCGCGTGGTGTAGAGCTTGCCCAGCGAGAAGTTGTTGGGGTCGGGGAAGTCGACGATCACCACGTCGAACTGCTCGGTGATGTTGGCCAGCCACTGCATGGCGTCGTCGTTGATGATGCGCACCTTCGGGTTCTGCAGCGCACCCTGGTTGAGCTCGTGCAGCTCGCTCGACTCAGTCGCGAGCCTGGTCATCGCGCCGTCGAGATCGACCAGCGTCACCCGCTGCACCTCGTCGCCGTAGCGCAGCGCCTCGCGCGCGGCGAGCCCGTCACCCCCGCCGAGGATCAACACCTGCGCGCGCCGCTGGGCGGCCTGGAAGGCGGGGTGCACCAGCGCCTCGTGGTAGCGGTACTCGTCCACCGAGGAGAACTGCAGGTTGCCGTTGAGGAACAACGAGAAGCCGCGGTGGCTGCGCGTCACCACGATGCGCTGGTAGGGCGTCTGCTGCGCGTGCACCACCTCGTCGTTGTAGAGCTGCTCCTCGAACACCGAGGTCATCTGGTCGGCCATCGCGATGCCCACCAGCAGCAGCACCGACACCAGCACCGCCTTGATGCGCAGCCGGGTGACGCTCCCGAGGAGCGGCTCGAGCAGCCAGGTGCTCCACAGCCCCACCAGCGCGTTCACCAGCCCGAACACCAGCGAGGTGCGCACCAGCCCCAGGCGCGGCACCAGCACGATGGGGAAGAGCAGCGAGGCGAAGAGGCTGCCGAGGTAATCGAAGGTCAAGACCCGGGACACCAGGTCCTTGAACTGCAGCTGTTCCTTCATCAGCCGCATCAGCAGCGGAATCTCCAGCCCCACCAGGGTGCCGATGACGAGCACCATGCCGTAGAGCGCGACGCGGAAGCTGGCGCCGGAGGAGAAGGTGGCGAAGAGGAACGGCGCCGAGATGCCGCCCGCGAGCGCGACGGCGAGCTCGATCTCCACGAAGCGCTGCGCCACGCCCTTGTCGATGAAGCCTGAGAGCCAGGCGCCGATGCCCAGCGCGAACAGGTACACGCCGATGACGGTGGAGAACTGCGTGATGCTGTCGCCCAGCAGGTAGCTGGCGAGCGTGCCGACGATGAGCTCGTAGATGAGCCCACAGGTGGCGATGACCAGCACGGTGACGTACAGCAGGGATCGGTTCATGATCTGGGTCGCTCCGCCTCGGCCAGACGTCCGCTTCGCTCCCGTCTGTCTCGCGCAGCGTTCCGCTGCTGCCGGCTCCGCTTCATCATCCGTGGTACACGCGCGACGCGTAGATCTTCCCGGCGCGAACGTCGAACACCTCGGCGATCGGCATGGGCGGCCCGTCGGGGGCGTGGCGCACGTACTCGAGGAAGACGCGCTCGTCGCTCGCGGTCATCGCCGTCTTCTCGTAACGAAGCCCGGGCAGGCGCTTGAGCGCGTCGGCGCACCACTCGCCCAGCGCCACCCGGCCTACCAGCTTGCCGCCCGTCTCCGGGTGCAGCGCGCGGATCTTCGGGGAGGTGTGCGTGCAGTCCTCGGCGTAGAGCGAGACGAGGCGGGGCACGTCACCTTCGTTGAAGGCGTCGAGCCAGGCCTGCGCGATGGCTTCGTGAGGGTGGGGCATGGCGCAGCGGTCTAGCGCGCAACGGAACTGCGCGCAGCACGCCACTCACTTCGCTCATGAGAACCTTGCTCCCGGTGCTCCTGCTCGTGGCCTGCTCCACGCCTGTCGAGGACTGTCGCATTCTGCGGCCGGTGACGGCCGACGAGGGGCGCCGCCTGCACGGCAACTTCGTCATCTTGAGCGCCACCGCGGAGTGCGCTTCGGGCTTCTGCATGCAGGACACCCCCGATGCCTCGGTCGGCAACTGCGCGCAGCCCTGCTCACCGGGCTGCCCCGAGGGGATGCAGTGCGTGCAGGTCGACGAGCAGCAGCTCTGTCTGCCTTGAGGCCTCGTGTGCCAGCTCCCGCTGGATGCGAACCTTCCTGCTCCTGACGGTGCTCTCGTTGCTGGCCGCGTGCGGCACCTCCGCCGGAAAGTGCTCGACGAACAACTGCACGGGCTGCTGCGACACCACTGATCAGTGCCAGCTGGGCAACTCCAACCTCACCTGCGGCTCGGGCGGGGCGCAGTGTCAGCCGTGCGCGAACACCCAGGCGTGCACCTTCGGGTTGTGCGTCACCCAGAACGCTTCGGGTGGCGGCGGCGGCGCGGGCGGTGGCGCAGGTGGCGGTGGCGGGCCCACGTGTTCGGCTGCGAACTGCTCCGGCTGCTGCGACAGCGCGGGGCGATGCCAGAGCGGCGCCACCACCCCGGCCTGCGGCGTATCTGGCAGCGCCTGCCAGCAGTGCTCCACCTCGCAGAC
>VFKJ01000470.1 GCA_009885595.1 Myxococcales bacterium
TGCGCCTTGGCCAGTTCTCCGCTGCGCTCCGAGCCTGGCTGGTCCGCTGTTCCAGCGGACCGGCTCCGTTCCTGAGAAGATGCGCCCTCGTGCCGCTTTCGGCGCGCCGGAGCTCTCAATGGACTTGCCCGACCTGCTGGCCTGGCCTCACCGCGCTGACGTGCCGGGCATGCTGTTTCGCCGGCTGATCTCGCGCCACGCCACCCGCGGCATCCTGGGCATGTCGCGCGCCGAGCAGGTGCTGTGGCTGGCGTTCGAGCTCTGCGGCGAGGTGTCGAACGGCGGGGTCGATCAGTTCTTCAGCAACAGCTCGGGGGAGCGCGCGCCGTTGATGCCGGCGGCCTTGCGCGAGCTGGGGCAGCCCGAGCTGGCGGCCGCGCTGGAGAAGAGCCTGGTGCACTTTCAGCCCGGCAAGGGCGAGCGGCACGAGGTGATCGCCGCCCTGGGGCCGCAGGTGAAGGCCGAGCTGGAGGCGCTGGGCCAGCAGGTGAGCGCGAAGACCGACGCGTTGCTCGCAGACCTGGTGCGGTGGATCGAGGCGCATGCGGGCGAGTTCACCCTCTCGAACGCGGGGCTCGCCGCGTTCCGCCCGGTCGCGTTTCCCGACGACGTCACCTTGAAGGAGATCCTGGCGGCTGAGCTGGCGCCGGATCTGGCGATCCCCGCGCTCTACGTGCGGCTGTCGCGGCGAACGACGCCGCTCACCGCGCCCGAGCGCACGCTGCAGCTGGCGATTCACGCCTTCGGGGAGATCAGCGACGAGGGTGGGCTGAGCTACCTGTTCTGCTCGCGAGGCAAGCACGCGCCCGAGGCGCACGCGGCGTTCGAGGAAGCGGATGCACCGGACGCGGCGGCGATCGTCGAGCGCGCGATGGGGGTGTTGCCTTCGCCGTTCCCGGTGGACGACGTCGCTCGGCGGGCGGCGTTGGCCAAGCTGGGGCAGGACGCGCTGACCCGGCTGCAGGCGCTGCAGTGGGAGCTGGACGACCTGAGGCAGCCGACCATCGAGGCGCTCATCGGCTACGCGCGAGACCAGCGCGCGGCCCTTCAGTAAGGCAGGCCGCTCCAGCTCGTCGGATCCTGCGGGCCCGCGGCAGGCTTCACCTCGACGTTGAAGCCGGTGAGGTGCGACATGCCGGACACCTTCTCGATGCGATCCGGTCCGCTGGCGGCCAGCAGGTTCACGTTCACGCCCCGCGTCTTGCTGGCGATGGAGAGGCCGGTGGCGTGCTGGTGGCCCCACCCGTGCGGCAACGCCACGGTGCCCCGCATCAGCTCGGCGAGGAAGCGCACCGGCACCCGCACCGTCGCGGTCTCGGTGGAGACATCGGCCATCGCGCCATCGGTCAGGCCGGCGTGCCGCGCGTCTTCCGGGTGCATGTAGAGGTAGTTCGTCTGCTCGTGCACGAAGTCGGCGACGTTGTGCGTCCACGAGTTGTGGGTCTGCACCGCGCGCCTGGTGATCAGCTTGAGGCGGGACTGATCGGCGGCTTCCGTCTCGAAGTCGGTCTCGAGCTTCTTCGCCTGCTCGAGCAACTTCGGGGGGGCCAGCTGCACCTTCTTGCTCTTCGTGAGCACGCGGCGGTTGACGAAGTCATCGGGCTGGTGAGCTTCGCGCAGCCAGCCGTGCGGGCTGTTTTCGAGCAGCTGCTCGAAGCCAGGCTGGCCGGTGAGGCGCAGCAGGAACGAGAGCAACGCCTCTTGCGGAAGCGACGGCTGCTTGCCCTTCTCCAGCAGCCGCGAGTTCACCGCCAGCATGCCCTCGAGCAGCTTCTGCGCGACCGCGCTGCCGAACAGCCCCACGCCCGCGGCCTTGCAGAGCTGCAGGTAGATGGTGGCCTCGTCGCGCTGCTCCCCGCGCGGCTCGACCAGGGCCCGGGTCGCCTGCAGGTACGGCTTCTTCTGCAGCCCCAGCATCAGGGGAAAGATGAAGGGCAGGTCGGGCCGCTCGAGGGGCGAGGTGCAAGGCAGCACGTAGTGCGCCAGCGAGCCGGTCTCGTTGCGAAAGAGGTCCAGGGTGACGAGCAGCTCGAGCTCCTGGAAGGCCTTCTTGAGCTTCCCGGCGTTCGCCATGGTGATGAGCGGGTTGCCACCGGTGACGAAGAGCGCGCGCAGTTGTTTGTCGCCCGGGGTGAGGATCTCGTCGGCCAGCAGCCCGCCGGGGAAGGCGTCGTTGACCGAGGCGAACTTGCCGATGCGGGAGAGATCGTCGCGCACCAGCACGCCGGTGCGCTTGCCGAAGGCGGGGAAGTCGATCACGCCGCGCCCGACCAGCGTTCCCCCGCGGCGATCGAGGTTGCCGGACAGCAGGTTGATGCACTCCTGCAGCCAGAAGCCGAGCGAGCCGTTGAGGCCCATGTTCACGCCGGTGGAGGAATAGAGCGAGGCCCCCTCGGCGGTGCGGAAGGTGGTGACGAGCTCCCGCAGCGTCTGCGCGGGGATGTGCGTGACCTTCTCGGTGCGCTCCGCGGGCCAGGCGCGGGCCAGCGCCAGCAGCTCGTCGATGCCCTCGGAGATCGACTCCGCCAGCTCGCGGCGTACGCCGCCCTGGCGTTCCAGCTCGTTCAAGAACGAGAGGTAGAACCAGGGGTCGGTGTTGGGGCGGATGAAGAGGTGTTGACAGGCGAGCTTCGCGGTCTCGGTCTTGCGCGGGTCGACCACGATCAGCTTGCCGCCGCGGGCGCGGAGGTGCTGCAGGGTGCGCCCGGGGTTGGGCACCTGGAGGAAGCTCCACTTCGAGATCACCGGGTTGGCGCCCA
>VFKJ01000187.1 GCA_009885595.1 Myxococcales bacterium
ACTCGGTCAAGGTGAGCTCGCCGGTCTTCGCGGCGCCGCGCAGCTCGAACTCGAGGCGCCAGCGCTGCTCGCCGGCGACACAGGAGAGCGAGAGGGTGCCGACCTCGGTGAGGGTGGCCACCAGGTGCACCTGCACGGTGGTGCCCTTGGGGCCGGAGAGGATGGTGTGAATCGGCGGGAGCGCCTTGAAGGTGTCGCCTTCGAGCTCGATCACCTCGCCGGGTTTGTCGAGGCGATCGCTGGTGGTGGAGAAGAGCTGGAACTGGACGGGCTTGCCCAGGGTCAGGCTGAAGGTGCGCGCGGTGAGATCGACCGTCTCGCCCTCTTCGAGCCCGCGGGGAATGAGGCACACGCCCTTGCGCGCGCCGTCGCCGGACACCAGCGCGTAGAAAGCGCGCGGCGCACCGCCGCCGATCTTCTTGCCCAGCGCGCGCCGGGCGAGGCCCGAGTACGCCGCGCCGCGCGCGACCGCGAGATCGAGCGAGTCGTGGGGCAGGGTGGGAATGCGCGGGCGGTCGGGCCAGATCGCCGAGATCGAGTCGAGGAACGCGTCGGTGAGGGTGGGCGAGTTGAAGACGCCGCCGTTGAGCAGGATGGCGTCGGGCCGCTGCAGGCCCCCGTGCGCGTGGGCCTTGAGGAACCCCACCACGTGACGGGTGATCGCCGCGTCCTGCGCGAAGGGGAGCCCCAGCTCGACCACCGCGCCGCGCTTGACCACCGTGGGCACCGACCCCGCGTCCACCTTGGGGAAGAAGCCGCGCGCGACGACCTCGATCACCTCGTCGCGGGTGAACTCTGAGCTGAGCGTGCCCCCGATGAGCTTGCTGCCGCCCGAGGCGATGCTCACCTTCTGGCTCTGCGGCGCGTCGTCGCCGAGCAGCGCTTCCTTGGCCGCGCGGGCGACCTGCACCGCCTGGCTCCACTGCGCTCCGGTGAAGCGGCGGCCGTCGGAGAAGAGCTTCGACTCCAGCAAGCGCGCCAGCGCCGCGTCCATGTTGTCGCCGCCCAGCAGCAGGTGATCGCCGACCGCGAGGCGCTGCAGCGCCGGGCCCTCGGGCAACATCGCCACCTGCACCAGGCTGAAGTCGGTGGTGCCGCCGCCCACGTCCACCACCAGCACCAGCCCCACGCCGGTGAGCGCCTTCGCCAGCGAGTCCCGGTGGCGCGAGGTGAAGTCGTAGAACGCGGCCTGCGGCTCCTCGAGCAGCGAGAGCTTGCCCAGCTCGAAGCCGGCATCGCGGGCGGCCTGCAGCGTCAACGCGCGCGCGGCCTCGTCGAAGGACGCGGGAATGGTGAGCACCACGTCCTGCTGGGCGAGGGGCGCCTCGGGGTGGGCGTGGTTCCACGCGTCGGCGAGGTGACGCAGCAGGGTCGCCTGCGCGGCCACGGGCGAGAGCCTGGGCACCTCGGCCGCCGCGCCCCACGGGAGGATCGCCGCCTGCCGATCGACGCCCGAGTGAATGAGCCAGCTCTTCGCCGAGGTCACCACCCGCCCGGGAACGCGCCCGCCTTGCCAGCGCGCCAGCTCACCACTGACTCCCTCGCCCCCTGGGGGGGAGAGGGTCGGGGAGAGGGGAGTCCAGGGCAATCCAAGCGATCCCGCCGGAAACTCTCCCTCAAAGGGCAGGTACACCGCCGAGGGGAAAAGGGGCCGGGCGGAGACCTCGCCGGGGCGAACGAGCTGCGGCACCGGGAAGTCCTGCACGCGCGCAGCCGCGCCCCCGGCAGGCTCGGTGAAAGCCACCGCGCAGTTCGAGGTGCCTAAGTCGATGCCGATGACGTAGCGGGACGACACCTTCCTTGAATCGAACGGGATCGCGCCCGGGTCAACCCTTAACTGGCTGCGACGGCAGGCTTGTCCAGCTCCTCGAGGAGCGCCTTGCGGTCCTCTTCTTCCGGGAGCCCGCCCTTGTTACCGAGCATGGCCGCCATCGCCGAGGTGAACTCGGAAGGGATGCTCACCTTCTCGCTGCCTTCGGTCCACGCGAAGCCCTTGCCATAAGCCTTGGCGAGGGCGTCGAACACCCGCAGCTCCAGCTCGCCTGCGTTCCGCGGCAGGGCCTTGCGGGCGAGGGCGAGCACCTCGAGGTTGTGGCGGCAGCGCTCCGGGGTGTCGGAGCCGAAGGCGGGCACGAAGAAGGCCTCGCCGAGCAAGTTCCAGGTCTCCTCGCTCACGCCCTTCGCCAGGCTGTCGCGCGCGGCGTTGAGGTTGGCGGGCGCCTCGGCCCACGACTTCTTTTCGCCGGCCGCGGCCACCAGCAGCAGCGCGCCCACCAGCAGCACCACCACGCCGACGGCCGCCCCCGGGCCCCACCATCCCCACTTCGCGTGCAGGCTTCCCCCCATGCCGATGATTCCCAGCAGCCAGATGGGCAGGAAGAACAGCCGGCCTTTGAGGCCCGCCAGGTCGCCGAAGATGCTGACCAGCGTGGCGATGCCAAAGCTGAGGACGTTGCCCCAGGTGCTGTCCATGAAAGTCGGGAAGAGCCAGTACAGCGGCCCCAGGATGATCCCGATGACGAGGCCGATGAGGATCGCTGCCGCGTTGAAGATGATCATGAGCGTCTCCATTCAACCTCACCTCGAGGCTGGTACGCGCCTTGAAAGCTTCAGCAGACATGGATGAGAAAACTGAAGAAGGCCCGAGCCCGACGCAGCGACGGCGGCGCCTCGTGGGCATGTGGGTGGTGATCGCGCTGCTCCTGGTCGTGCCCGCGCTGCTCACCTGGCGGGTGGCCAACCACCTCACCGCCCCGGAACTGACCGCGGCGTCTCCCGCGGTGCCGACCAGGGCGAATGAACCCGTGGCAAACCAGCCGCCCCCGTCACTCGACGAGGGCGACGCGAAGCTCAAGCAACTGGGCGCTGGGTGGTCGAAGGATCCGCTCTATGGGCGGTGGCTCCAGCAGCTGAGCCTGCGCCACCTGGTGGCCGCGGCGCAGTTGGTGGCAGACGGGGAGAGCCCGCGATCCGCGCTGCCGTTCCTCTCGATCTCCGGCCCCTTCACGGTGCGCGAGGAGGGCAGGGCGACGCAGGAGCGGCGCTTCCTCACCAAGGCCTCCTTCGCCCGCTACGACGTGCTGGGGAAGCTCATCGGCTCCGTCGACGCGGGGGCCGCGGGAGACGCTTACGTGGCGCTGCGCCCGTACTGCGACGCCGCCTTCTCGGAGATCGGCCCCGCTGGGAAACGCTTCGACGATCAGCTGACCGCGGCGGTGCGGCGCGTGGTCAACGTGCGCTTCCCCCAAGGCGAGGTGGAGCTGGTGCCCAAAGGCGCGGTGTACGCCTACGCCGATCCCACGCTCGAGTCCCTGAGCGCCGCGGAGAAGCAGGTGCTGCGCATGGGCCCCACGAACGGCCGGGTGCTGCAGCGCCAGCTCAGCGACTTCGCGCGGCGCGCAAAGTTGAACCTCAGTCCTGACGTACGTTGAAGTCGTCTTCCTCTCTCAACCCATATTCACGTAGAATATGGGCATGAAGACCACGCTCGAGCTTCCTGACACCCTGCTGCGCCGCACCAAGGCCGCGGCCGCGATGCGCGGCGTCTCGATGCGCGACTTCATCGCCCAGGCGCTCGAGGTCCAGCTCCGGCAGCGCGCCCCAGCTCCCGGTTGGCGAAAGCTCGCAGGCAAGGCCCGGAAGCTCGACACCGCGCCTGTCGACCGGGCTCTGGCCATCGAGTTCTCGCGCATCGACGCGGCCACCTGGTGAGCAACCTGGCGCTGGACACCAATGCCGTCTCCGCGCTGCTGGAAGGCGACGCTGCGCTGCTCGAACTCCTCGACGGGGTCGCCCGCTTCGCGTTGCCCGTGATCGTGGTCGGTGAGTATCGCTATGGCCTGCAACGCTCGCGGCATCGCAAGCAACTCGGGGCGATGCTCGACGACCTCGTGGCGGAGTCGGACCTCCTCGTCGTGGATGACCACACCACCCTGCACTACGCGCAAGTCCGCGAAGCGCTCCGCGCCAAGGGCCGCCCGCTGCCCGAGAACGACGTGTGGATCGCCGCGCTCTGCCGTCAGCACGAACGGACCCTGGTCAGCCGCGACAGCGACTTTCAGCACGTCGCCTCGCTCGCCTCTCTCCGCTGGTAAAGCTCAGCCTCAGTCCTGACGGACGTTGAGCTCGAGCTTCCACTTGCCCTTGCCCTCGCGCTCCAGGCAGCGCACCTCGAGCGCGCCCAGCTCAGTCACCGCGGCCTGCAGATTCACGGGCACGAGCGCGCCGCCGGTGCCCGGGAGCGAGGTCTCGATGGGCGGCAGCTCCTCCAGGTCCTTCGAGCCTTCCGCGTCCTCGAGCAGCTCGCCCACCTTGTCGCCGCGCCGGGTGGAGGAAGAGAAGAACCGGAAGCGGGTGGGCTCGCCCACCACCAGGCCGAACTCCTGCGGGGGAACGTCGGCCTGGGTGCCTTCCTCCATCCCGAAGGGCGCGACGCACAGCGCCTTCACCGGCGGCGTGAAGCCGGGCACCGCGAGCGTCGAGGACTCCACGCCCACGTAGTACGAGCGCGCGGTGCCGCCGCGAATGCGGATGCCGTGGCCCGCCTTCACCCAGCCGTAGTACGCAGCGCCCCGCGCCACGGCGAGATCGAGATCAGCGCCCTCGAGCTCTCGCGCAGCCGGTGCGCCGTCGGTGGTGAGCCAGCCGTTGAGCGTCTCCATCACCCGGTCGCGCAGGGCGTTGGCCTTGAGCACGCCGCCGTTGAAGAGCACCGCGGTGGGCCGCGCGAAGGCGGTGCCCAGCCCCAGCGAGCCTGCCTGACGGGTGAGGAAGGCGGAGAGGTGCCGGGTGATCGCCGCGTCCTGCGCGTAGGGCAGGCCGACCTGGGCGAGGCCCGAGCGGCGCACCTGCACCACCGCGTCGCCGATCTTCGTCCTGGGCAGGAAGCCCTCGGTGAGGATGGCGTTGAGCTCTTCGCGCAGCAGCTCGGTCTTCAGGGTGCCGCCGATGAGCGACGAGCCGCGCCCGGGAACGGTGATCGCCGCCTTCTGCAGGCGGTTGTTCTCGTAGAGCGCTTCCTTGCCCACCCGGCAGGCCGCGGTGAGCGCGGAGAGCTGCCATTGATCGAGCGTCTTGCCCGCCGCCTTCAACTTCTCGTTGAGGGCGTAGGCGAGGGCGAGATCCATGTTGTCGCCGCCGAGGAGAATGTGATCTCCGACCGCGCGGCGCTCGAGCTGCAGCTCGCCGCCGCCTTCGCTGACGCCGATGAGGGAGAAGTCGCTGGTGCCGCCGCCGATGTCGACCACCAGCAGCACGTCGCCGGGCTTGAGCTGCTTGCGCCACCCATCGCCCATCGCCTCGAGCCAGGCGTAGAGCGCGGCCTGCGGCTCTTCCAGCAGGGTGACGCGGGGGAGCCCGGCCTGGCGCGCGGCCTCGAGGGTCAGATCGCGCGCGGCGGCGTCGAAGGACGCGGGCACGGTCACCACCACCTCCTGCTCGGTGAGCGGCGCGCCCTTGCCCAGCTCGCGATCCCACGTCTGGCGCAGGTGCTCGAGGTACTTCGCGCTCGCGTCCACCGGGGAGATCTTCTGCACGTCGGCCGGCGCGCCCCAGGGGAGGATCGCCGCGCGGCGATCGACGGTGGGGTGGCACAGCCAGGACTTCGCCGACGACACCAGCCGCGAGGGCACCTTGGCGCCGTGGCTGCGGGCGAGCTCGCCCACCGTCAGGCCCAGGTTCTTGTTCCACGGCAGGCCCAGCGAGCCCTCGGGGAACTCGGCGGCGGCGGCCAGGTAGAGGAACGAGGGCAGCAGCTGGCGGCTCTCCACCGTGCCGGGGGCGGTGAGCTGGGGGATCGGCAGCACCGCCTGCTGGGCGCCGCGGCCGCCCGCCGCGTCCATCGCTTGATACGAGAGCGCGCTGTGGGTGGTGCCGAGGTCGATGCCGATGGCGTACTTCATGGAGCGCCGCCGATAGCAGCGGAACGCTGCGCGAGACAAACTGAAGCGGAGCGGAAGTTTGGCCGAGGCAGAGCGACCCAGATCACGAAAGCTCCACTTCTGCCGGCGCGATCACCTTCACGTCGACGGTGGTGGGCACGTCAGGCAGCGAGATCTGCGAGGTCACCCAGCCGTGGTGCTTGAGGCTGCCCTTCCACGGGCCCACGCCGCTCACGTTTCCGGTGAGGCGGAAGCGGTTGGCGTCGAACCCCTGGGGGATCTCCATCGCGGCCCCTTCCGGCTGGTTCACCACCGCGGCGATCGGCACGTATTGACCCAGCACCTTGCGGCAGCCCTCGTGCACCAGCCGGGCCGCGGCCCCCACGTCGGCATCGGCAAAAGAGGCGATGTCCTCCTGCAGGAAGTCGAGGAGCCGGCCCTCACGCTGCAACAGCCCGAGCAGGAACAAAGCAGAGGCGTGCTGCTGTTCAGGGGTCAGCTTCACCTGGACCGGAACGGGGGGCGGCAGCGGCGACTCTGCGGGGAGGCCCGGAGGCGGTACCCGGCCGAAGAGGATCGCGAACGCAAGTTTGAGACGCTCGAAAAACGACATGTCGGTTCAGTAAGCGAATTTCCCCCAAGTGCCAACCGTTCCGAGAATGCACTATGTGTCCGTCGCTACTTGGTTTTCGCCTCACCTGAAGGAGCTCCCATGAAGCGCCTGCTGCTCGCCCTGTGTTGTTGCTCGCTCCCGGCCCTGGCGGTGGAGGTCTACGTCAACGGCGTCAGCGTCGACGGCCTCACCAACCACACCTTCGAGAAGGTCACCGTGCGGCTGGACGAGAAGGGCAACGTGCAGATCGACGCGCCCGGCTACTCGGTGAAGAAGGTGACCCTGAGCGGGGGCAGCGAGAAGAGCGCGGCCAAGCCCGAGGGCGCGATCACGCAGAAGTACTACCTGGTCACCGAGCAGAACCCGCCGGGGATGACGGAGTACGAGGTCGACCTGTTCCTCAACGGCAAGTTCCTGCGCACCCTCAAGAGCGGCGACGATCAGATCGTCACGGAGATCACCAAGCAGCTGCGGCCGGGGCAGAACCTGGTGATCGCGCAGGCCAAGAAGCGCTACGCCAACGCCAGCAACCCCAAGAGCCTCTCCCGCTCGCACGTCTTCCGGGTGATCATCGGGGAAGGCAACACCACCAGCGATCAGGTCACCATCGAGAAGCAGCTGGTGACGTTCACCCGCACCGCCGCGGACACCAACGACGTGACCCAGGAATTCAGCTTCACCACCCGCTGACCGTCAGGACCCATGTACTCCATCGACGAGCGACTCAGAGGGCTGCCAGCGGTCAAGGATCAGGTGGTCCAGCTGTACCAGTCGTTGAACGCGCCCCACCTCGCGATCCCCGGGCGCAAGGCGGGCCCGGCGATGGCCTTCGTGCTGGGGCTGCGGGGGCCCTCGGGCTTCGCGGTGTTCGTGTACCTGTACATGCAGGAGAGCGGCGAGAGCGCCGTCTATGTGCCCTCGAGCGGCACCGTGCCCGCCGAGCAGTTCCAGAGCGAAGAAGGGGAGGCCTTGGGCTTCACCGAGTCGATGGGCTTCATCATGGACAACCTGAACTTC
>VFKJ01000430.1 GCA_009885595.1 Myxococcales bacterium
ATTTCGGACGCCAGCGCGGCGCGCGAGGGGCAGGGCGCCGCGCCGCACGGCAAGGCCTGCGTGCGAGCGCAGCGGGTGCGTTTGGGCTCAGTCCAGAGCGCCGAGGCGCTCCCTGCAATCAGCGATCACCCCGGCCCGAAGCCGGGTGGCGCGCTTCAGGCGCGCTGAACGGCCGCGGCCGGCTGGGCAGCGGCGGCGGGCTTCGACTGCGGCCTGGCGTTCCAGACGCGCGTGCACAGCCACAGCCCGATGATCGCCATCGGTACCATCGCCATCGGCCAGCTGATCCAGTTCGCGGCCACCTTGGCGGCGTCTCCCTGGGGCAGCAACCGGCCGACGATCAACGACTGCAGCCCGGTGCCCAGGTAGACGAAGCCGTCGATGATGCCGACCGCGACGCCGGTGTTCTTCTTGCCACCGAAGTCGGCGCTGGCGGTGCCCGAGAGCATGCCGTGCACGCCCACGTAGTTGAGCGCCATGAACACCAGCACCCAGCCCACCCACGCCTGCTCGAGGAAGAAGAACATCGCGATCGAGCCGATGGCGATGCCCCCGTAGAGCACCGAGGCGACGGGACCGCGGCGGCTGTGGAACACCCGATCGCTGATCACCCCGGCGAACATGCCGCCGATGATCCCGAACACGCACAACAACAGGCCCCAGTTCTTCGAGACGAAGTCGTCCTGCAGCGAGACCGCCCTGGCGAACTTGGGGTACCAGGACATCACCCCGTTGCGCAGGAAGCCGGTGCAGAACTCGATCGCGACGATCGTCATGATCACCGGGTTCCTCATCATCCTGAGGAACACCTGCCCGGGGGTGGGGGGCTTCTCGCCGGCGGCGTCCTGGGTAGAGGCGTCTCCCAGATCGAAGTCGGGGTGGCCGGTGTCGCTGGGCGAGTCCTTCACCAGGAACAGATCGGCGACGAACACCGCCAGCAGCACCGCGGCCGGCACGAAGAACACCAGCCAGGGCGAATCGACGTTGCCCTTCACGATCATCCGGCTCCAGTCGTAGCCGAAGTAGATGCCCAGGCTGATCAAGATGCCGAAGACGCCGCCCTGCTGGCCGCGCTCGCGCACGTGGAACCACGCTGCGTTCACCTTGACGATGGAGACCGCGCCGAAGCTCTGGAAGTACATGTTGAGGCCGTAGAGCACCGACAGCGACACCAGCAGGCCCCCCGGCGGCACCCAGCCCCGGCCCACCACCGCGTAGACCAGAGCGCCCATCAAGATGTTCGAGAAGGCAGAGCCGGCCGCCGCGATCAGGATGGTGAGCCGGCCCCCGAGCTTGTCCGTCAGCGGCCCGTTGATCAGGAACGACAGCCCGTACACCCACGCGCCCACCGCGAAGATGGTGCCGAAGGCCGCGTTGTCGAGTTGCTTGATGGCGCTGGTCGCCTCGTTGATGTTGTAGCGGGCGAAGTAGAGGAACGCGTACGTCATTCCCAGCGGGAACCAGTTCCAGAAGCGGCGGACCTTGAAGGGCTCGGAGTGCCCCAGCTCGACCTTGGGCAGCCGCGCGAGCACCAGGGCGATTGCCGCCAGCAGGAGGATGATTGGGAGCAGGTTCGACAACCAGGGCGGCACGGGAACTCTCCTGAGGCGCGCCCAGTCCCATGGATCGCCGCCTCCCGTCAAACGGCAAGTGGTTCCCCCATCTCCAGGCGCCAAGTGGCGTGTCACCTGGTTGTCACATAAGTTTTGGGGGTGGCAACGGGCTCTTCCGAACTCTTCGAGACCAAAGTCGAGGTTCACGATCGAAAGCAGTTCGAGCTGAAGCTCGAGTACCAGCCCAGCGGCACCGACCCGAAGTCCGAGTACCTGGTCGAGATGCTCCTCTTCATTCCGCGCAGCCTCAACATCGACCCCGAGACGTGGAACCGCGAGCAGGTCTACGCCGACCTCCACAACTACGTGCGCCTCAAGACGCCGGTGCTCTCGTTCGACGAGATCCTCACCGGCTCGCACTCGCCGCTGTTGCAGCTGGAGCAGCGCCTGCCGCTGGGGCTGATGGGCCCGGTGAGCGAGGTCGTCTACGACGCCAAGATGCTCGCCTGCGTCACGCGCGGGGCGCTGCGCCGCTTCTCCCGGGGCATGAAGAAGGAATGCGCGCACCTGCTCAGCGGCGCCGAGACCGAGAAGTGCGCCCCCACCGCTTCCCCGCAGCACCTGATGGCGCTGGCCCGCAAGTCCATCCGCGCCACCCAGGAGATCCTCCGGCGCTTCCGCAGCACCTGCGCGCAGCTGGCCCAGAAGTACGACCTGGGTGAGAAGGCCCCCGCGGCCCTGCGCCTGGTCGACGAGTACCTGAGCCTCACCGTCGAGCAGTTCTTCCGCCGCATCGTGGTGCAGATGGAAGAGATGCCGCGCTCGGGCGTCTACGTGGAGCTGCGCCGCGAGCTGATGGACGTGGTGATCGCCGACGAGAGCTACCGGCGCGGCAAGAAGCTGCCCTCGGTGCTGGCCTCGGAAGGCGACAACGAGGAGTACTCGCACCGCCTCGGCTTTCTGAAGAAGTACTGCATGAACATCCTCTTCCTCAAGGTGCAGCGCAGCAGCAAGCGCAAGGCCTGGGAAGAGGTGCTCTTCGCGGTCGCCGCCGGCGGCTCGATGGCCTTCGCGCTCGGCGTCGGCCTGTTCGCCCAGTCGCGCTACCCGCAGGCGAGCTTCAACTTCTTCATGCTCGCCGTGATCGGCTACATGTTCAAAGACCGCATGAAGGAAGGGCTGCGCCGCCTGCTCTCTTCCTACATGGGCAAGCTGCTCTACGAGCGCACCACCGTGATCGTCGACCCGGTGACCCAGGACGACGTGGGCGTGTGCCGCGAGAAGATCGACTACGGCGAGGCCGTGCAGGTGCCGCCGGAGATCGCCAGGCTCCGCACCCAGGACGACCTCCTCACCGTGGCGCAGAGCGAGCTGACCGAGATGGTGATCCGCTACCGCAAGCGCATCGCCCTCGACTCGGGCATGCTGCCGCGCATCGCCGACGGCCTGGTGTCCGGCGTCACCGACATCATCCGCCTCAACGTCGATCGCCTGCTGCACGACATGGACGACCCCGAGTACGCGCTCGACTACGTCGACCTCGAGGACTTCTCCATCGGCAAGCTGCAGATGGCCAAGAGCTACCGGGTCGACGTGGCCTTCCGCTTCGCCGTCGATGACGGCCGCCACCAGCGCACCACCGTTCGCCTGGTGCGGCTGGTGCTCGATCGCAACGGCATCAAGCGGATGACGGACCTCGTGCCCGAGACAGTGGTGGCCGAGAGCGTCCCGTTCCCCGTCAGCGGGCCCACCCCGGCCCCCGTGACGCAGTAAGTCAGCTACTGAAAGCCCCCACGTGGCCCTGATTTGCTAGAGGGCCCGCTCCCATGCGTGACTACCTTCCTCGCGTCGCGGTCGATTGGCACCTGACCCTCGAGCGGATCCTCGCGATCGCCCAGAAGTCCGGCCCCAGCGGGCTGCTGGTCTTCGACCTCGACTCCACCATCTTCGACAACCGCCCCCGGCAGGCGCGCATCGTGCGCGAGTTCGGCGCGGCGAAGGGCTTGCCTCAGCTGCAGAGGTGCCAGTCCTGGCACTTCGTCTCGGGGTGGGATCTGCGCGGCGCCACCACCGCCTGCGGCCTGACCGAAAAGGAATCCAACGCGCTCTACGCCGAGCTCAAGCTCTTCTGGCAGGACCGCTTCTTCACCAGCGAGTACTGCAAGGACGACATCGAGATCGTGGGCGCCCCGCGCTACCTCCACGCGCTGGACTACCTGAAGGCCCGGGTCATCTACGTCACCGGACGCCACGAGGGCATGCGCACCGGCACCGAGGCCTGCCTGGAGCGCTGCCGCATGCCGATGCCCAGCGTGGGCGGGCAGGTGCAGCTGCTGATGAAGCCGGTGCAGCGCGACGACGACGACGCCTACAAGCGCGAGGCGCACGAGCAGCTCGAGACCATGGGCACCGTGCTGGCCGCCTTCGACAACGAGCCGATGCACATCAACGACTACGCCGCGAAGTTCCCCGAGGCGATCCCCGTGCACCTCGCGACCGATCACTCCGATCGCCCCGTGGAGCTCGACGGGCGCTGCGTCTCGATTCCGCACTTCGCGACCTGACCGCAAGAAGCATGGCGACCCCGGATCGGGCTGTTACAAGCCCCGGTTCTTTCAAGCGCTTCAAACCAAGGAGTCTTCAGTGGCCAGCACCGAACTGATGCTGACGATGTACCGGAAGATGCTGCTGTCCCGCCGCTTCGAGGAGAAGGCGGGGCAGGCGTACGGTCTGAAGAAGATCCAGGGCTTCTGCCATCTCTACATCGGCCAGGAGGCCGTGGTGGTCGGCGTCAACGAGGCGCTGCGGCCCACCGACTGGGTGATGACGGGTTACCGCGATCACGTGCACCCGCTGGTGCGCGGCGCCGACGCCGGCATGCTGATGGCCGAGCTCTACGGGCGCGACAGCGGCTACTCGAAGGGGAAGGGCGGCTCGATGCACTTCTTCGACATCGAGCACGGCTTCTACGGCGGCTACGGGATCGTGGGCGGGCAGATTCCGCTGGCGGCAGGCCTGGGCTTCGCCTCGAAGTACCGCGGTGAAGACCGGGTGACGGTGTGCAGCTTCGGCGACGCCGCCTCGAACCAGGGCGCGATGCACGAGACCTTCAACATGGCGGCGAAGTGGAAGCTGCCGGTCCTCTACATCGTCGAGAACAACCGGTACGGCATGGGCACCGACATCGCGCGCGTCTCCGCGGTGCCGCAGATCAGCAAGCGCGCCGGCGCGTGGGACATGCGCGGCGAGGCGATCGACGGCATGGACGCGCTCACCGTCTACGAGAAGGCCAAGGAGCTGGTGGACTGGATCCGCGCCGGCAACGGCCCGGTGCTGCTCGAGGCGAACACCTACCGCTTCCGCGGCCACTCGATGTCCGACGCCGCCACCTACCGCACCAAGGACGAGGTCGAGCTGGAGAAGCAGAAGGACCCCATCCTCAAGCTGCGCAAGGTGCTGCTCGACAAGCGCGCGGCCACCGAGGCCCAGCTCGACGCCATCGACGACGAGGAGAAGGCGCACGTGGAGAAGGCCGTCGCCTTCGCCGATGCCGCCCCGCTGCCCCCCGACGAAGACGTCTGGACCCACACCACCGTGGAAGAGGGCGAGCCCGACGTTCACCCGCGCGAGCGCGTGCTGGGCGCCACCGACGTGAAGTGGCCCTCGTTCCCCTCCGACTTCAAGGTGGCGTGGGATCTCGAACCCCGCACGCCGCAGACCCCCGCCGCCAAGACGGAGCGGGGCCAAGGCGGAGCGACCAACAAGAAGGGAGCGGCCTGACATGGCTGAGATTGCCTACCGCGAAGCGCTGAACCAGGCCCTCTTTGAGGAGATGAGCCGCGATCCGCGCGTCTTCCTGATGGGCGAAGAGGTCGCCCGCTACGACGGCGCCTACAAGGTCTCCAAGGGGCTCTTGGACAAGTTCGGCAGCGCGCGGGTCGTCGACGCGCCCATCTCGGAGCTCGGCTTCGGCGGGCTCGGCGTGGGGGCGGCGATGGTCGGCCTGCGCCCGGTGATCGAGATGATGACCTGGAACTTCGCCATCCTGGCGATGGATCAGATCGTCAACAGCGCGGCCAAGCTGCGCCACATGTCGGGCGGCCAGCTGCGTTGCCCCATCGTCTTCCGCGGCCCCAACGGCGCAGGCGGGCGCTTGAGCTCGCAGCACAGCCAGGCGCTCGAGGCGAACTACGCGCACTTCCCCGGGCTCAAGGTGATCGCGCCGGGCACCCCGGCCGACGCCAAGGGCCTGCTCAAGTCGGCCATCCGCGATGACAACCCGGTCATCTTCATGGAAGGCGAGCTGCTCTACGGCGTGAAGGGCGAAGTGCCCGATGGAGAGCACGTCGTTCCCATCGGCAAGGCCGACATCAAGCGCGAGGGCAGCGACGTCACCATCGTCACCTGGTCGCGCATGCTGACCGCGGTGGTGCTGCCGGCGGCCGAGTTGCTGGCGCAGGAAGGCATCAACGTCGAGGTGCTCGATCTGCGCACCATCAAGCCCATGGACGAAGAGGCGATCGCCGCCTCGGTGAAGAAGACCAACCGCGCGGTGATCGTCGAGGAAGGCTGGGGCTACGCCGGCTTCGGCGCCCACGTCGCCGACTTCATCAGCCGCCAGTGCTTCGACGATCTCGACGCCCCCGTGGGCCGGGTCACCGGTCTCGACGTGAACATGGCGTACGCCGAGAACCTCGAGCGCCTCATCCTTCCGTCAGCGGCGCGCGTCGTCGAGGCGGTCCACCAGGTCCTGTACCGCTGATTCTCTGAAAGAAGACGACATGCCGATCGCGATTCAGCTCCCTGCGCTCTCGCCCACGATGTCCGAGGGGAAGATCACCAAGTGGCTCAAGAAGGAAGGCGACAAGGTCAACTCGGGTGACGGGATCGCCGAGTGCGAGACCGACAAGTCGAACCTCGAGATCGAGGCGACCGACAGCGGCACGCTGCTCAAGATCCTCGCGCCCGCGGGCAGCAGCACGCCGGTCGGTGGGGTGATCGGGTGGATCGGTAAGCCCGGAGAGGCGATCCCCGAGACGCCTGCGCCAGCGGCTCCCGTCGCTGCCGCGCCCAGGCCGGCGCCCGTGCTCTCGGCGGTGCCTTCGAAGCCGAAGCCTCCTCCGGTCCCCGTGGCTGCGCCGGCTCCGTCCGAGCGGCTGCGCGTCTCTCCGCTCGCGCGGAAGATGGCGGAGACCCAGGGCATCGATCTGGCGAGCGTTCCAGGTTCCGGCCCCAATGGCCGCATCGTGAAGAGCGACGTGGAGCAGGCGATGACCGCGCCCGCGCCCGGGAAGACCGGCCAGATCATCCGCGCCACGCCGGGTGTGCGGCTGCCGCCCGAGGAGCTTCCGGTGACCTCGATGCGCAAGGTGATCGCGCAGCGCCTCACCGAGGTGAAGCCGGGGGTGCCGCACTTCTACCTGACCATCGAGGTCGAGATGGATCAGGCGCTCCAGCTTCGGGAAGAGGCGAAGGCGCAGGACCTGAAGATCTCGGTCAACGACGTGCTGGTGAAGGCGACCGCGATGGCGGTGCGCCGCTTCCCGCGGATCAACCAGGTGTTCGCGGGCGATCGCATTCTGCAGCTCAAGACCGTGGACGTCGGGGTGGCGGTGGCGATCGAAGACGGGCTGATCACGCCGGTGGTGCGGGACGCCGACGTGAAGGGCATCACAGAGATCGCCCAGGAAATTCGCGAGCTGGCCGAGCGCGCGAAGCGCAAGGCGCTCAAGCCCGAGGAGTACACGGGTGGCTCGATCACGGTGTCGAACCTCGGCATGTTCGGCATCGACAGCTTCATCGCGGTGATCAACCCGCCGCAGGCGGCGATCCTCGCGGTGGGCAAGGTGGAGCCGAAGGTGGTCGTGCGCGACGGCGCGATGGTGATTCGCCAGATGATGTCGCTCACGCTCTCGGGTGATCACCGCGTCATCGACGGCGCGGTGGGCGCTCAATACCTGCAGGAACTCCGCTCTCTGCTCGAGCACCCGCTACGCTTGGTGTTGTGAGCACGACATCTGATCTCCCTCTCCCCCTCAGGGGAGAGGGTCGGGGTGAGGGGCGAACGTGGTTGCCTCTCATCATCCTCCTGGCCGCCTGCGCGGCCCCGTCAGCCTCCCAGGGCGGAGCCCGCTTCGATCCCGTCAAGCCGGTCACCCTGGCCCTGCCGCCGACCGCGCTCTTCGCCGTCTGCTGGCCGCAAGACGCGCTGCCCACCCAGCGCATCACGCTCACCTTCATGGGCGACGACGTGCTCTTCGAAGCCAAGGAAGGGGCGAGCAACTCCACCGGCCGCTGCGTGCGCGAGATCGCCGCCACCGTTCCCTGGCCTTCGCGGCCGACGAGCATCGACCTCGCCCCGCCCGAGCAACCCATCGACGGCTGGGCCGCGCTGGCGTGGGTGAGGCTCCTCTCCAGCTCCCGCTTCGGCCCGGAGCGAGGCGTCCTCGATCCTGCGCCGCTGGTGAGCGCGTGTCTCTCCAGGGCGGGGCCGCAGCGGCCCAGCACCCGCTTCCTCGTACGCCACACGCCCGGCTTCGAGGTGCGCGCGCTCCCGTCCGCGATGGCCGACGCCGAGCGCTGCATCGAGGCGGTGCTGAGCGCGACGGCCTGGCCTTCCAGCCGCGAGCTGTTCTTCCAGTTCGCGACCGCCCGCGCGCCCGCGCCCGAAGGCGACGTCTCCGCCTACGTCCCGCCCTCGAGCAGCAGCGGCGCCGCGCTCGACCCGATGGTCGTCAAGGACGTCATCCGCCTCGCCGGCCCGAAGGTCGGCGTCTGTTGGGAAGCCGCGCTCGACCGCCGCACCACCATCGGCGGCGGCCGCACCTTCCGCTTCAAGGTCGACGACACCGGCTCGGTGACGAACGCCTGGGTGGCCTCGACGATGAGCGATGGACCGACCGCGGCCGACTACCTGCTCGATCGCTGCCTCGCGCAGGTGCTCACCGGGCTTCACTTCCCGCCCGTGGCGGCCGACGGCGTCTACACCTGGGTCTTCGCTGCGCGCGGCTGACTACTTCGCGCCTGCGAAGCGCTGCAGCACCGCGAGCTGGTGCGACTCCAGCCGGGTGAACTGAAGCCCCGAGCCGGGCGGCTGCGTCGACACCCGCCGCACCTGCGCCTGGAAGCTCAGCGGCCCGGTGGGAAACTCGATCGTCACCGAGGTCAGCGAGCCAAAATTCAGCGCCACGCCCTCGAGGAAGAGGCCGCCCATCGAGAGATCCGCGCAGGTCCCTCTGATCGGCCCTCGTGGACCTTCGGCGGCTGCGGGAAAGCGACAGGCGAACCGGGGAAACTGGCGACGATCTTCAGCGCTCACGAGGCGGAGTATGGCCCTCACGCGCGCGGGCGGGCAGGGGCTACGCCGCGCTCGGTCGCGAGGAAATCGAGCCAGAC
>VFKJ01001063.1 GCA_009885595.1 Myxococcales bacterium
GACCGGTTGGTGGCGGCCTCGACGGCGTCGATGAGGGTGGTGCGCAGGCCGCCCGCTTCGAGCGTGTGCAGGCCGGCGATGGCGGTGCCGCCGGGGCTGGTCACCTGGTCCTTGAGCTGGCCGGGGTGCTGGCCGGTCTCGAGGAGCAGCCGGGCGCTGCCCAGCACCGTCTGCGCGGCGAGCTTGAGCGACTGGTGCCGCGAGAGGCCCACCTTCACGCCTGCGTCCGAGAGGGCCTCGATGATGAGGAAGATGTACGCGGGGCCGCTGCCGGAGAGGCCGGTGACGGCGTCGAGCTGGTACTCGTCGACCACGGTGGTGAGGCCGACGGAGTCGAACATCGCGGTGGCCAGCTGCAGATCTTCGGGAGTGGCGTGTTCACCCGCGGACAGGGCGGTGGCGCCCAGGCCCACGAGGCAGGGGGTGTTGGGCATGGTGCGCACGATGCGCGCGCCCGCGCCCAGGCGGCGTTCGATGGCGGCGATCGGCACTCCGGCGGCGACCGAGACGATCAGCTTCGAGCGATCGATGGCAGGCGCGACCTGCGTGAGCAGCTTGTCGAGCGCCTGCGGCTTCACGCAGAGCACCACCACCTCGGCCTCCTGGGCGGCGGCGACGTTGTCGAACCCCACCCGGATGCCGTGCGCGGTCTCGAGCTCGGTCTTCTTCTCTTCGCGGCGAACGGTGGCGGTGATCTTCTCCTTCGCCAGGCCCGCGCGCAGCAGGCCGCGGATGATGGCGTTGCCCATGTTCCCCGCGCCGAGGAAGGCGATGCGGCGATCGATCACTTCGTGTCTCCTATGAAGGCGGCGGGCCGCATCGCGGCCGGTTGAGTGGGAAGCGCCGACTCAGGGGTGGGCACCGGGAGCACCGCCGAGAGCGTGCGCGCCTGCTGCAGCAGCTCGTACGCGCCGGTGGGCTGCCGGGCGATGTAGTGGATGAAGCGCAGCGCGGTGGGCGTGTTCTGGTAGGGCAGCAGCGAGAGGGCCTGCTGCTTGGTGGCGAGCGGTGCGGTGGGGTGGCGCACCAGGTTTGCGAGGATCTCCTCGGACCTTGGGGTTCTCAGGTTGGCCACCGCGCGCACCGCCGCCCGGGCGATCGCCGGGTTCGCGTCGAGGGTGAGCGAGGCCAGCGGGTTGAGCGCGCGGGGGTCTCCCAGCAGGCCTAGGTCTTCGATCGCCTGCCCGCGGATCTCGATCGGCGCCGGCTCGAAGGCCCAGGTGAGCGCCCGCAGAAAGGCCACGTCGGTCCCCGAGGTGGCGCTCTGGGCGGGGCAGGGCTCGTCTTCCTTCGAGCTGCCGATGGCGACGCCGCGTCTGGGGGCGGCGGCCAGGGCGGTGAGCGAGACACCACAGAGGGCTGCGAAGGCGATGCGAGTCATCGAGTCCATGATGCCCCAGAGGAAAAGGCGGCCAATTTTTTGCGTCGATCCACCACGCGCGTACAACTCGTCACAAGGCTGTAGCACACCACGACGAGGACCCACCGACATGCCCCAGGCCGCGACAGCGTGTACCACTCTCGAAGACGTCGACGTCGAGTGCACGCAGTGTGGGGTGCGGATGACCAGCCACGTGGGGAGCGGCGGGAAGATTCGCTATTTCCACTGCCCCTCGTGCTCCCGGTGGACCACCAGCATGTACACGGAGGTGCTCCGGGGTGACACCAAGATGCGCAGCCGAAGGCCCGGTGCGCCGGAGCCGACGCGGGCGATGGGCTCGGTCAAGGAGCGCCTGGAGTCCTGGCTGCAATCGCTTTCGGGCAGCGATCCGTACCGCACCCTGGGCGTGACGCCCTCGATCTCCGATGCAGGGCTGCGTGAGCGCTACCTCGCCCTCGCGCGCACCCACCACCCGGACAAGGGCGGCGAGGTCGAGCAGATGCGCCGCATCAACCACGCGTACGAGCGGGTGCTCGGTTTCCGCGAGCAGAACCGCGCTGTGCCGCGCCCCGGGCTGCCGCTCGCCTCGCGCTGAGGTGGCAGGGGCCCGCCGCGCCCGTTAGTTCGTGCGGATGAAGATCGGCGATCCGGCTCCCGCGGTGACGCTCACGAAGGCTGACGGCGGCCCCGTCGAGCTCCAGCAGCTGCTCGGCAAGGGCACGGTCGTCCTCTACTTCTACCCGAAGGACGAGACGGCCGGCTGCACCGCCCAGGCGTGCTCGTTTCGCGATCAGTACGAGGACTTCAAGGCCGCCGGCGCCGAGGTGATTGGCGTCTCGGCGGACGACGGCGCCTCGCACGAGGCCTTCAAGCAGCACCACCGGTTGCCGTTCATGCTGTTGAGCGATCCCGGGGGGAAGGCGGCGAACGCCTTCGGGGTGAAGAAGACCTTCGGGCTGATCGCGGGGCGGGTGACCTTCGTGATCGATCGCGCGGGGGCCGTTCGGCACCGGTTCGACTCGCTGGTGCGCGTGCAGAAGCACGTGGAAGAGGCGCTGGAGATCGTCAAGTCGCTCGGGGCGAAGTCCGCCGCGTAGAGGGCCTTCGACTCCGCTCAGGCCGAACGGATTCCTCCGGTCACCCCGAGCGGAGGAGCCAGCGCCACAGCGCCAGCCCCGAGAGCACTCCGGCGGCCACCTTCAGCGGCCAGGGAAAGAACGGCCCCGGGCTGACGAAGCCCTCCACGATCCCGATCGCGATCATGAACGGCGCGCAGCCCAGCAGCAGCTGCACCGCCACCTGCGCGTGCTCCCGCACCGCCGCGCCTCGCGAGCGTTCTCCGGGGTCGATCATCGCCTTGCCGATGAACAGCCCCGCGCCCCCGGAGATGCAGATGAGCGAGAGCTCCACCGGCCCGTGCGCGGCCATGAAGGTGAGGATGTTCGGGCCGACGCCCGCCTCAAAACAGGCCGCCACGATCGCCCCGATGCTCACGCCGTTGCCCAAGACGATCAGCACCGTGCCCAGGCCCGCCGTCACGCCCATCGCGAACGCGGCGATCATCACGCGCAGGTTGTTGAGGAAGATCTCCACGGCCATCTCGGTGGGCGTGGCCGCGCCCAGGGCCGAGTCGGTCCACACCTCGCCCCGGCTGATGATCTGCCGCAGGTTCGCCGGCACCAGCAACAGCGCGCCGTCAGGGTGCAGCAGCACCGTCAGCGCGCCCACCACGATGCCGAAGAAGAGCAGGGCGGCCGCGAGCTGCGTCATCGGCAGCGTCTCGCGCACCAGGCGGGGAAAGGTCTGGCCGTAGAACGTGCGCAGCGAGTCGAGCCCCAGGCCCCGCGGCCGATAGATCGAAGCGTAGGCGCGCGCGCAGAGCTGGTTGAGGAAGCGCAGCACGTCGGTGCCCGCGTAGGACGACTGGGCGAAGGCGAGATCCGCGCTGGTGCGCCGATAGAGCGCGTCGAGCTCGGACACTTCTGCGAGCGTCAGCTGGCCCGCGCGCTGCCGGGTCAACAGGAGCTCGAGCTGGGTCCACTCGGGCTTGCGGCGCGCGACGAAGGCGGGCAGCGGCTCGGCCATCGCTCACGGCACCTGCAGCTTCGAGCGAATCGCGTCGCGCAGCTCGACCGCGCTCGCCTGGGGGTTCGGGGCGAGCCCGAGCCGCGAGGCCAGCTGCAGGCCCAGCCGCAGCTGCGCCGCCGGTTCCAGCTGGTCGAAGCGCGCCAGGTAGCCGGTGGCGAGCTCGACCTCGTCGACGGTGATGCTCGAGGTCACCTGCTCGTAGCGCGACAGCTCGATCAGCTCGTCCCGCACCAGCACGGTGCCGGCCAGCAGGTCTCCGAGCCGGCGGTGCTTGCCGTCGATCAGCATGGTGACCAGCCCCACCGGATAGCAGGCCGGCAGGAAGTCGACGATGCGCAGCAGGTTCCGCACCGCGCTCGCGAACACCGTCACCGGCGAGCCGTCGCTCTTCACCACGCGAATGCGCAAGAGGCGCTTGCCCGGGGTCTGGCCGTTCCACATCACCTCGAGCAACGTCCAGTAGACCCACATGACGAAGAACGCGCCCGCGAGGATCAGCACCCGCGCCAGGCTGGAGAGCCCCAGCGCGGCCGTGAGCGGATCGGGGACGAAGAAGCTCGCCGCGAAATACAGCACCAGCCCGCTGGCCCCCAGCAACCCCACGTCCACCACGTAGGCCATCGCGCGCGAGCCCAGCCCCGCGATGGGGAGATCGACAGACACGCGCTCCGGGGTGGCGACCTGGAGCTCGTCGTTCACTTGTTCTTCCGCACCAGCACCGCGCCGAAGAACCCATCGGTGTCGTGCCGATGCGGGTAGAGCCGCAGCATGCCGCCGCGGGTGGTCTCCTTCGCCAGCTCCTCGCCCAGCCACGGCGTCGCGGGCGTGAGCTCGAACTCGGGGTGGGTGGACAGGAAGTGCTCCACCACGCCCTCGTTCTCTTCGCGCAGCAGGCTGCAGGTGCCGTAGATCAACCGGCCGCCCGGCTTCACCAGCTTCGAGAAGCGCTCGATGAGGGTGCGCTGCTTCTCCACGTGCTCGGCCAGCAACGCCTCGGTGATGCGGTAACGCGCGTCGGGCTTGCGGCGGTAGGTGCCGGTGCCGCTGCAGGGGGCGTCGACCAGCACGCGCTCGGCCTGGCCGTGGAGCTTTTCGAGCTGCTCGTCTGCCTCGGGGCCCTGCGCGATCACCTGGATGCGGACGTTGTGCACCCCGGCGCGCCGGGCCCGCTGCTTCAGATCCTCCAGGCGCCGCTCGTCGACGTCGAGCGCGTAGATCTCTCCGCGGTTCTTCATCTGCGCGGCCAGCTGCAGCGCCTTGCCGCCCGCGCCCGCGCAGGCGTCGATCACCTTGCGCGGCGGAGCGTCGACCAGCATCCCCAGCAGCTGGCTGCCCTCGTCCTGCACCTCGAAGAAGCCCTCCTTGAAGGTCTCCAGCGAGTAGACGTTGGTGCGCGTCTCCAGCACCAGGCCGAAGGGAGAGAGCCTGGTGGGCGAGACCTTCACGCCTTCGGCTTCCAGCCGCTTCATCACCTCTTCGCGGGTGCCCTTGAGCGGGTTGACGCGGGCGCAGAGCGGGCCGCGCTTGTTCATCGCCTGGCCGACCTCGTGCGCCTCGGGGCCCATCTCCGCCAGCAGCTTCCTGGCGAGGAAGTCGGGGATCGACGCTTCGATCGCGAAGTGCTCGACCTCGTCCAGCTCCACCAGCTTGGTGAGCGCGTGCGGCAGCGCCTTGAGCCAGCTGGCGTCGGTGCCCGGCATGCCCTGCGTCTGCACCACCTTCGAGGGCTCTTCTCCCTCGAGCACGCGCGAGATGGCGAAGCGGTAGATGTCCTTGCGGCTGGAGACCAGCGCCTCGAAGCCCTTCACCTTCAGGTCCGCGAGGAAGTCGACCAGCCGCTGCCGGCGCAGCAGCGCGTAGACCCGCTCGGCCACCGCGCGGCGCTCCTGCGAGTAGAGGTGTTTCTCCCGGCGCAGGGTGAAGTCGAGCGCGCGATCGGCGAGGCGGCCGTCGTGCCGCACCGAGCCGTACGCTTCCAGGCACGCCAGCATCACCAGGTCTTCCCGCAGCGCGCGGTTGCTCAGCGAGTTGGGATCTTTGTCGCGCTTCGGTTTCTTTTCCTTCGGGCCCCGATCTTTGCGGGGGCCCAGCGCGCGCTTCTTCATGGTGCTCAAGGTGAGGCCGACTCCTTGCGGCCGAACAAGATCCACAATCCGATGCTCAGGGCGATGACGACCAGCCCGCCGCCGACCACCCAGGTCAGCCAAACGGGCAGCCCCGCCGGAGAAACCGGCAACACCCCGCGGACCACCTTGTGGTGGGTGGTCCGCCAGCTGATCTCGAGCCGATAGTCGCCAGGCTCAGTCAGCGTCACTTCTTTCACCCAGCCCCGTTCGCCCGGTTTGCGACTGACGGTCTCGGTCCAGGTCGAGCCCATCTCGCCTAAGGGGCGCAGCGAAAACGTGAGCGGGCCGGTGAACTCGTCGCCGGTGAACGGCTGCAAGACCGCGGAAATGGTGAGGCTTCTCCCCGCGCGCACCGGCTGGGGGCTCACCTGGCCGCGCAGCGACTCGTCGGTGTCGCTCCAGTCGAAGGAGAGCCCGGTGGGCATCACCTTGAGCTCGAGGGTGGTGAGCTTGTTCTCACCTGCCCGGACGTCGACCGGGAGCTGGCTCAAGATGATGGCGATGTAAGCGCTTAGGAACATTGTGGTTTCGACAGGCCTTTCTTACGATGCCTCGCTTCCGTCCGGTACTGCGATGTCCGCGAACCAGTCTTTCGGCAACTACACGCTCATCAAGAAGCTCGCGACGGGCGGCATGGCCGAGGTGTGGCTCGCGAAGCAGAGCGGCATCGAGGGTTTCAACCGGCACGTGGTGGTCAAGCGCATTCTCCCTCACCTCGCGGAGGATCCCGAGTTCGTCCAGATGTTCCTGAACGAGGCGAAGATCGCGGCGCGCTTCAATCACCCGAACATCGGCCAGATCTTCGATCTCGGGGAGACGGGCGGCCAGTACTACATCGCGATGGAGTTCATCCACGGCGAGGACCTCGGCCGCGTGATGCGCCGCGCGTGGAGCACCGGCCAGTGGATCGCCCGGCACATCGCGCTGCGGGTGATCGCCGATACCTGCCAGGGCCTCTATTACGCGCACACGCGCAACGACGAGCAGGGCCGGGCGCTGCGGGTGGTGCACCGCGACATCTCGCCCCAGAACATCCTGATCAGCTTCGACGGCGCGGTGAAGGTGGTCGACTTCGGCATCGCGAAGGCGAGCGACCAGGTCTCCAACACCAAGTCGGGCGCCATCAAGGGCAAGTTCGCGTACATGGCCCCGGAGCAGGCGGCCGGTAAGCCGCTCGACGCCCGCAGCGATCTGTTCGCGCTGGGCCTGGTGCTCTACGAGCTGGTCACCGGGGTGCGCCCGCTCAAGCGCGACAGCGAGCTGGCCACCTTGCAGGCGGCCCTCGAGTGCAAGATCGATCCCCCTTCCGCGGTGGCCGAAGTGCCCGTGGAGCTCGATGCCATCGTGATGCGCGCGCTCGCCAAGGCGCCCGACGATCGCTACGTCGACGCGCGCGAGTTCCAGCGTTCGCTCGAGCAGTACCTGCTCAACTCGAAGGAGATGGCCACCAGCGCCGAGGTCTCCGAGCTGATGGCGGCGCTGTTCGCCGATCGCCTGGGGGAAGAGGCGCGGCTGGGAGCGCCCAACCCTTCCACCGAGTCGAGCACCAGCAACCCCGTGCCGGCCTCCTACAGCGGGGCGGCGCAGTCGGTGACGCAGCCGCCGCCCGCGCCGCCGCCGCAACGCGCCCCGCGCCCGCAGCCCGAGGGGCCGGTGCGCGCCTCGCCCAGCATGACGCTCGACGACGAGCCCACCATGGGGCCGGACGACGATCAGGACAGCGACGAGGAAGACGCTTCGGGCCCCAGCCTGCGGGGTGGCTACGATCTCCCCGCGGGCACGGTGGTGCCCAGCCGCGCGTACATCAAGAAGAACGATCACACGGTCGCCTCGCGCGCCTCGAAGCCCGAGATGACGCGCATGTCGCCCGAAGACGAGGCGCCGCGCAGGCCGCTCAAGCGCAAGACCTCGACCGGGGCTGCCTACGCCCCGCGCGAAGAAGAACCAGACGAAGAGCAGCCGCGCCGGCGCAGCACCGGCCAGGTGAAGCGACGCACCAGCTCGGGTGCGGCGATGCCCGAAGCGCCTGCGCGCAGCAAGTCACGCGCGGCGATGGCCGAACAGCGCAACTCGGGCGACGGCATCTCGAAGATCGTCGACGTGCAGGGCATGAAGGCGCGGCAGCGCTCGCGGCTCAAGGCCCTCATCTCGGTGCTGGTGCTGATCGGCGCGTTGGTGCTGGTCTTCGTCTTCAAGGACAGCCTGCTGGGCGCGCTCAAGAAGAACGGGCTCTCGGAAGACGGCGTGCCGGTGCGGTTGTCGGTGAAGACCAACCCGCCGGTGATGGTGACGGTGGTGCCGCCTTCGGGCGTGAAGAACCGCTCGCCGCTCGACCTGGGGCGCACCCCCATCGACGAGCAGTCGGGCGCCTTCGTGGGCGACACCGTGCTGCTCGTCAACGAGGACCGCGGCATCCGCTTCGAGGAGGGCATCGAGTACGGCCAGCCCAACGAGCTCAAGCTCATCAGCAAGGTGTTCAAGGAGAGCGCGGTGCGGGTGAAGACCACCCCCGGCCTCAAGAACGGCACCATCTGGCGGGGGAACTACAAGTTGGGGCAGGTGGGGGTGAACTTGAGCCTCTTCCCGGGCACGCACGACCTCGAGATCCGCTCCGATCAGCTCGCCAACCCGCACCCCTTCACCGTGAAGTTCAGCGACGGCGCGAAGAACATCGAGTTCAACGAAGACGTCTCGGCTGACCTGGAAAAGAAGTAGGCCCGGGTCGGCTTGTCGCGCCGAAGATCACCGTTATAAGAGAGAGCCATGGACACCTCCGTTGCCGCCCCTGCTGTCGAGACGCCCGCCGCCTCCACCACCGACGCCAAGCCGATGATCCTCACCGAGCGCGCCGTGCTCCAGGTGAAGGAGGTCATCGCCGAGCAGAAGCTCGATGGTCACTACCTCACGGTGCGCGTGGTGCCGGCCGGCTGCAGCGGCCTGGGCTACGACCTGAACCTCGTCAAGGAGACGAAGGCGGGCGACATCGTGTGGACGCAGGACGGGGTGCAGATGGCCACCGACGTGATGTCGACCCAGTACCTCAAGGGCACGCAGGTCGACTACGTGAAGAGCGACACCTCGGCGGGGTTCAAGTTCGAGAACCCGAACGCGAAGTCGTCGTGCGGCTGCGGCTCTTCGTTCTCGGCCTGATTCGTGACCACGCAACTCGAGTCTGTCCCCCTCTCCCCCCTGGGGGAGAGGGTCGGGGAGAGGGCTTGCCTGGTACTCGGCCTGGCGCTGAGTCTGTGCGCCTGCGTCACCACCAAAGATTCGGTGGGCGGCGGCGACTCCCGGCTCGACGAAGACAAAGCCAAAGAAGACAAGGTGAAGGTGGCGGGGCGCTCCTGCGGCGCTGACGTGCCTGGCGACGTGGTGCTGCTCGACGCGCGCACCGGCGGTCCGGTCACCTGTCTGGAAGTCACCGTCACGCGCGAGCCGATGAGCTGCCCGGTGGGCACCGAGTGCCCGTCGGAGGTGCTGTTCAAGGGCTTCACCAGCGCCAAGGGCCAGCTCAAGCTGATCGCGCCGGTGGAGAAGTCGCGGTTGATCGCGGTGGCCGATGGGTACTCGCCGTCGATCGTGAGCAACGCGACCTCGGTGAAGGATCGGGTGCTCGAGCTCGAGCTGATGCCGGCCGAGGGCTTCTGGCTCAAGGTGCTCGACGGCGAGGGCAACTACCTCGCGGACACCTCGGTGACCTTCAAGCAGGGTGAAGAGGTGATCGCGCAGCTGCGGGCGAACACCCTGGCGAACGTGTTCTTCACCCAGCGGCAGCCGTTCGCGGGGCAGCCGGTCACGGTGGAGTCGCCGGGGTACAAGCCGGTGACGATCTCCTCGCCTTCGGACCTCGGGGAAGACGGTCACACGCTGACGCTGCAGAAGTGAAA
>VFKJ01000092.1 GCA_009885595.1 Myxococcales bacterium
AACGACGCCCTCAACAGCGCCCTGAAGGACGAGCGCGATCTGGGGGTCTTCTTCTATTGGGCCCCGGCGGAGATCCGCGCGCGCTTCAAGTACCTGGTGGACTCCGGCTTGAAGGGCTCCGGCGACTACGGGGTGTTCGCGCTGGGCGTCTACAACGGGCAGACCGCGAACAAGCTCGAGCTCAACAAGTTCCCCCACGTCGTCGCGCGCGCGACGTACCCGTTCCTCATCGGGAATCAGATCATGGAGGTCGGGGGCGGCGGGTACTTCGGCCAGAGCACCGTCGCGGTCGGCAACATGCCTGACGGCACGAAGGCGACCTCGGCCGTCGCAGACAACACCTTCACCGAGGCCCGCGGGCACGTGACCGCCGTGCTGTACCCAAAGCCCTTCGGGTTCTTCTTCGAATACAACGTCGGCGTCGGGCCGCAGCTGGGCACCGAGAGGCCCAGCCTCATCAACTCGCACTGGCTGTGGGGCGGCTACCTGACGCTGATGCTCAAGCTCGACGACGTGCTCGGGGCGCTCGCCGTCATCCCCTACGTGCGCGGGACGATGTACGACGGCGGGAAGAAGTTCGTCACCAACTCACCGTATTACCGCGTGCGCGAGGTCGAGCTGGGCCTGGAGTGGCAGTTCTCGAAGGCGTTCGAGCTGGTGCTCGCGTACCTGATCTCCGAGCGCACCAACGACAAGCTCTACTCCCTGCAGTACGGCCATTGGACCCGGGTGCAGGCGCAGGTGAACTTCTGATCGGTCGCGCAGCGAACGGCTTGAGCACACGGGCCTTTGGCGCTACGCGCACCCCATGGAGAACACCGCCACCCTCAAGCAGGTAGACCCCATCATCGCCGGCCTCATTCAGGCCGAGACCCGCCGCCAGGAAGAGGGGCTCGAGCTCATCGCCTCGGAGAACTTCGTGAGCCCCGCGGTGCTGGAGGCCGCCGGCACGGTGCTCACCAACAAGTACGCCGAGGGCTACCCGGGCAAGCGGTACTACGGCGGCTGCGAAGAGGTCGACAAGGTCGAGCTGCTCGCCATCGATCGCGCGATGCAGTTGTTCGGGGCGCAGGCGGCCAACGTGCAGCCGCACTCCGGCAGCCAGGCGAACATGGCCGCGTACATGGCGCTGATGAAGGTGGGCGACACCATGCTCTCGCTCGACCTCAACTCGGGCGGCCACCTCACCCCCGGCGCGGCGTTCAACTTCTCCGGCAAGCTCTACAAGGTCGTGCACTACGGCCTGGTGAAGGAGACCGAGCAGCTCGACTACGCCCAGGCCGAAGCGCTGGCCAAGGAGCACAAGCCCCGGGTGATCGTCGTGGGCGCCTCGGCGTACCCGCGCATCATCGACTTCCCGCGCTTCAAGTCGATCGCGGACTCGGTGGGCGCGGCGCTGATGGTCGACATGGCGCACATCGCGGGCCTGGTCGCCGGCGGCGTGCACCCCTCGCCGATTCCTTTCGCCGACATCGTCACCACCACCACGCACAAGACGCTGCGCGGGCCGCGCGCGGGGCTGGTGTTGATGAAGGAGCAGTACGCGAAGACCATCAACAGCCAGGTGTTCCCCGGGATGCAGGGTGGCCCCCTGATGCACCTGATCGCGGCGAAGGCGGTGGCGTTTCAGGAAGCGCTGCAGCCGGCGTTCAAGCTCTACGCGCGGCAGGTGGTGGAGAACGCCAAGGCGCTCTCCGAGGCGCTCAAGGGGCAGGGGCTGCGGATCGTCTCGGGCGGCACCGACAATCACCTCATGCTGCTCGACCTGCGCCCCAAGAAGGTCACCGGCAAGCTGGCGGAAGACGTGCTCAACCGCGCGGGCATCACGGTGAACAAGAACCAGATTCCGTTCGATCCCGAGAAGCCCACCATCAGCTCGGGCGTGCGCGTGGGCACCGCGGCGATCACCACCCGCGGCATGGTGGTGGCGGACATGGCGAAGGTCGCCGCCTTCATCGGCAAGGCGCTCGATCACCACGCCGACGAAGCGGCGCTGGCGAAGATCCGCGACGAGGTGAAGGAGTTCACGAAGTCCTTCCCGCTCTACCAAGCGCGCATCGAGAAGAGCTGAACGATGCGTTGTCCCTTCTGTACCGCGGTCGACACCCGGGTGATGGACTCTCGCGACTCCGCCGAGGGCACCATCATTCGTCGGCGTCGTGAGTGCGAGACGTGCAAGCGCCGCTTCACCACCTACGAGCGGGTGGAAGAGCTCAACCCCCTGGTGGTGAAGAAGGACGGGCGGCGCGAAGGGTTCGATCGCGACAAGCTGCTGATGGGCCTGAAGAAGGCCTGTGAGAAGCGGCCGGTGTCGGTGGACCAGGTCGAGCAGCTCGCCACCGAGATCGAGCGCCGGCTGCAGGAGATGGGTGAGAAGGAAGTGCCCTCGGCCAACATCGGCCAGATGGTGATGGAGCGGCTGCCCCTGCTCGACGAGGTGGCGTACGTGCGCTTCGCCTCGGTGTACCGCAGCTTCCGCGACATCGCGGAGTTCATGGACGAGCTCAAAGACATCCTGCAGACGCAGGCGATGAAGAAGTCTGCCGAGAAGCCGAAGGGCAAGGGTTGATGCCGCGCGCCACTGTCTCCCTCTCCCCCGCGGGGGAGAGGGTCGGGGTGAGGGGATGAACGACGAAGCGGCGATGACGCTGGCGATCGCCCAGGCCGTCAAAGGCCTGGGCCGCACGCACCCGAACCCCGCGGTGGGCGCGGTGCTGGTGAAGGCCGGCAAGGTGATCGCGACCGGGTACCACGCCAAGCTCGGTGGTCCGCACGCGGAAGCGGTGGCGCTGCTCAACGCCGGGGCCAAGGCGAAGGGCGCGACGCTCTACTCCACCCTGGAGCCGTGCAATCACCACGGGCG
>VFKJ01001055.1 GCA_009885595.1 Myxococcales bacterium
ATGGTCTTCAGCGCGTTGACTCGATCGATGGGCTCGCTCATGGGAGAGGCCAGCCTACCTCGTCGTCCCGGGGACCGCTGGGCTACCCTCGGCGAATGCGCTTGCTCGTTGCCTCGCTGATCGTCGCCGGAGCAGCCCACGCGCAGCCACTGGGGACCGCCGTGCCTGTGTCGGGCACCGGCTGCCGCTTCCCGGACGTCGCGTGGAGCGCCACCTCGAGTCGTTTTCTGGCGGTGTGGGCTGATTATTCAATCTCGCCCGCGCGCGTCTGCGGCCGGCTGGTCACCAGCGAGGGCATGCCGCTGTCCAACCTCACCTGCTACTCGGACGTGGCCGCCAACGCGCTCTACCCCGCGGTGGCGTGGAACGCGGCCACCGACGAGTTCCTGATCACCTGGGACGATTCGGGCCGGCCGGCTGGGGGCGAGGGCATCTGGGCCCAGCGGGTCAACGCAGCCGATGGCGCCGCGCGGGGCGCGAACCTCGCGATCTCCTCCAACGGCATCCGCTCGGGCGTGACCAGCCTCGGCAGCGCCGGCTTCGCGGTGATCTACGCGGCGAACCTGGAGGCCCTCGTGACCTTCGTCTCCACCACCGGGGTGATCGGCGCGCAGCGGAACGTGTCCGAAGACGCGATCTTCTCGGGGTACCCGGCGATCACCGCCGTGGGCGATCGGGTGCTCGCCAGCTGGGATCGCGATGACGGCGCCATCGCCGCCCGGGTGCTCTCGGCCTCCACCCAGGCCGTGCTCGGCGGGCCCTTCGCGGCGAGCCCGATCGGCGCGCGCGATCGTTCTTCCAGCGCGGTGGACGAAGCGCTCGGCGTGTTCTGGGTGAACTTCAACGATCAGTCGGTCGGGGGGCAGAGCTACAACCAGCAGGCCCAGCGCCTCTCGCTCGACGGAGGCCTGATCGGCGGGCCCATCAACGTCGCCGCCACCGCCGCGTTCGAAGGAGAGACGCTGGTGGGCACCGACATCGCGTTCGACACGTTCGCGGGCCGCGCGCTCACCGCGTTCCAGTCGGAGAACTCAGGCTCAGGAGATGGCCTGGCGGTGCAGGAGCTCAGCGAGTCAGGCGCGCTCGAAGGCACGTCCGGGCTGATCTCCGTCGGGGCCGACGGGGTGATGGCGATCGCCGTCGATCAGCGCGCTCACCACGCGGTCGTGGTCTGGGAGCGGCAGAACGCCGGCGCCCCGCACGCGATCTACCTGCGCGCGGTGAAGCTGCGAGACACCAGACCGCCCGGCCCCCCGGGGCTGGGAACCTGGGTCGAGCTGAGCGACGGCGGCGTGGCGCTGCCGATCGCGTCCCCTCCAGAGCTCGATGCGATCTCGGTCTCGCTCTTCGCCGAGCGCGATGGCGGGCTGGTGCTGGCCGGTACCTCGTCGATCTTCCCCGCGGAGGTGAGCTTCGAGCGAAGGTCGCAGCGCCTCTGCGCGACGGTCTTCGACGGCACCAACGACTCGGCGCCTTCCTGCGTCGAGGTGACCTTGCCTGTGGTGCCCGTGGTGGACGGAGGCCAGCCAGAGCGAGATGCCGGCATCACCAACCTGGACGCCGGCACCAGCCCGGACGGCGGCGCCATGGGCCCGGGGCAGATCGTCGGCACCGGGTCCTGCGGCTGCGGCCTCGCACCCGACGTGGTGATGCTCTTCTCACTCGTCCTCCTGCGGCGGCGGTCGCTCCAAAGGAGGAAGAGCGAGGGTTGACCCGGCTCACGCAGTCACTCCCGCGGCCGCGCGCCCGCACGCACTTCGGAAAGCGCCCGCTTCACGGCAACTTGGACGCTGGCACGCCGCTCGCTTTGTCGACCTGCAGGGACACGCTCCCAGAAAGGTCAAACCGCAATGCCGTCGCCCAAGAAGATCCTCGCCGCAGCCCTCGCCGCCCTCTCCCTCACCGCCTGTCAGGACCCGAAGCCCACGGGCCAACCCGTCATCCCCTCGAAGATCTCGCCGCCGCCCATCGCGCGCGTGGTGGAGGTGCGCGACGCCGGGGCGCCCATCACCGTCGTCCCAGAGGCGCCGCACGTCGACGCGCTGGCGATCGCGAACGACTCGCCGCGCGTCGATCACCTCGGCCGCGCGAAGCAGCTCAGCAGCGAAGGCGACGTGAAGGGCGCCCTGCTGGAGTCGCGCCGCGCGCTCTTCACCACGCCCTCCGACGTGGAGACGCTCTCCACCGTGGCGAAGCTCGCCCGCCGCGCCGGGCAGCCGGAGCTCGCCGCGGAAGCCTGGGGCCGCATCGCGGTGCTGATGCCCGATGATCCGCTGCCCCTGATCGCGCAGGCGCGCGCTCATTCAGCTCAAGGACTACGCCGGCGCGGTGATGGCCGGGCGAGACGCCAGCGCGCGCGAC
>VFKJ01000918.1 GCA_009885595.1 Myxococcales bacterium
CTGGGCGTGAACCTCGACGCGGCCCCGGGCGCGCGCACGGTCTCCGTGGGCGGAAACCTCTCGTTCCCCGACGCCTTCAGCGTCGCCGCGAACACCCCCACGGATCTGCCGATGCTCCCCTTGACGGTCCCGTTCTCCGCAGGCTCCCAGAGCGTCGTCTACAACCTCACCGGCGTGACCCAGGGCACCATCCTCGAGGCCTCCGAAGGCGGGCTGCTCGGCGTGCTCGCCCCCGACGCTGGCTGGACCGCCACGTCGATGGTCGGCAGCTCGCTGCTGCTGCAGAACCCGGCGGGCACCCTCACGCTCTTCGACGGCGCCGGTGACGGCGGCATGTCCACCATCTCCGGCAACCCGATCCCCGAGGTGGCGGACACCGAGCCCAACGACACCGAGCTGACCGCGCAGGCCCTCACGGCCTTGCCCTCGATGATCACCGGCGCCCTCGTCTCCGCGACCGTCGATGACGAAGACTGGTTCAAGCTCACCGTGCCGGCCTCAGCCGTGGGCAAGCGCGTGCGCATCATCGCCACCTCGTCCGGGCCCGACTACGACGTCTACGTCGACGTGCGGCAGGGCGGGGCGAGCCTCGGCGGCAGCTGGAACCTCTACTCGTACTCCGGCGCCACCAAGACGGCCCTGAGCTCGGCGATCCCCGCGACGGGTGACCTCTTCATCCGAATCTGGCCGTACGTCGACTGCGGCTACACCCTGACCTTCCTGTTCGAGTAACAGCCAGGCTTCAGCGCACGTCGGAGAGCGCCTGCTCGAGCGCGTTCGCATCGACCTCGAGCTTCAGCTTCTGGCGCAGCGCCTCGACCTGCCGGGCGATCACCTGATCGCGCTGCTGGTACCAGAGCCGGCTCTCGATCTGCTCGCGGGCCTGCTCCACGGTGAGCGATCTCCCGGGCTCGCGCGCGTCGAGCCGCGCCAGCAGCACGGAATCTTCAGTCTCCAGCAGCTCGAAGCGCCCCAGGTTCATCAGCAGCCAGGCCGCCTTGGCGGGCTCTGAACCCAGCCGCGTCTCCAGCTCAGCGGCCGTGAAGGCACCCTCCACCGCGGCGTGCTTCGTGAGCGCCTCGTTCAAGGCGGCGGGAGGCGTGGAGGTCAGCTGCTGGCGCAGCGCTTCGAGCTCGGCCTTCGCCTTGCCCCGCGCGCGCGCATCGCCGCGGGAGGCCCGGGTCTGCAGCACCGTCAGGCGGACTCGCTCGGGACGCAGGAAGTCTTCCCGGTGCGCCTCGTAGTACGCGGTGACCTCGGCGTCGGTGGCGGGGCGGCGCGCGGCTTCGACGTCCACCTCGAGCAGCCGGCGGGCGAGGAGATCGGCGATCGGTCCCTGCACCCGCGGGTCCTTCTCCAGCCCGCGTTGGCGCGCCTCGGCGGCGAGCAGCGAGGTCTGGATCACCCCGTCCGCGAAGGCCCTGGCCTGGGCGGGGGCGAGCGCAGGCAGCCCCGAGGCGGTCTTGAGCGCCACCACCCGCGCCTGGAGCTGCGACACCGTCAGCCGCCCCCCTGCCCAGCGGGCGATGGTGGGCTCCGCCGCCTCCGGGTTTTCGGGGAGGGAGGGCGGGCGCGGGACCGAGCGTTGACCCACCCAATACCCCCCCACACCCGACGACAGCGTGACCGCCACAAGGAGCACCAGGATCGAGGGTCGCAATTCACCTCACCCTAATTCGGTCGGACGGCCCCCGGTCGTCTTTTGAACAGGGAGTTTGACACCGGGAGAGAGGCACCGGAGCATTCAGTGCCCCAAGTGATCGCCAACATCGACAAATCCGAAGCTGCCTTCGGAAAATACCAACTGCTGCGCAGGATTGCGCAAGGCGGCATGGCCGAGATCTTTCTGGCCAACCAGGTCGGTATCCAGGGCTTCGAAAAATTGGTCGTGATCAAGCGCGTGCTGCCGAACCTCTCGGCGACCGACGACTTCATCACGATGTTCCTCGACGAAGCGCGCATCGCGGCGCGGCTCGATCACCCGAACATCGTTCGCATCTACGATCTCGGAGAGGAGAACGGGCAGTTCTTCATCGCGATGGAATACATCGCCGGCGAAGACCTGGCCTCGGTGATCCAGCAGAGCAAGCGGCTCTCGATTCCGCTGCCGGCCGAGTTCGTCGCCGACGTGGGCATCGGCGCCGCAGAGGCGCTGATGTTCGCGCACGAGATGGAGGACCAGGCGGGCAAGCACATGAACCTGGTTCACCGCGACGTGAGCCCGTCGAACATTCTGGCCACCTACCAGGGCGGCGCGAAGCTGGTCGACTTCGGCATCGCGCGCGCCGAGTCGAACGTCGCCAAGACCGAAGGCGGCCAGGTCAAGGGCAAGACCAACTACCTCTCGCCCGAGCAGATCAAGGGGCATCGGGTCGACGGCCGCACCGACATCTTCGCCCTGGGCATCACCCTGCACGAGATGTTGACCGGCCAGCGGCTCTTCCGGCGCGACAACCAGCTGCAGACGATGAACGCCATTCTCCAGGGCGAGATCGAGCCGCCCAGCAACACCCGCCCGGAGCTGCCGGTGGAGCTCGACGAGATCGTGCTGCGCGCGCTCGCGCGTGAGCCCAACGATCGCTACCAGACCGCCGGCGAGCTGGCGGCGGACCTCACCGTGTTCCTCAGCGGGCGCAACTGGACGCGCGGCGTGCACACCGTCGACCTGCTCACGCAGCTCTTCGGCGAGCCCCGCAAGCGCGCCAAGCTGCGCGTCGCCAAGGGCCAGAAGCTCGACGAAGCAGGCTACGTCGCGTCGACCTCGTTGCCCGGCGAGCGCAGCACCGCCACCGGCGAGTTCGACGCGATTCGTTCGGACGGGAGCGGCTCGGCGCCGCACCTCACCCCGGGCGGCAGCCGCGTCTCGAGCACCCGCACCCCCTCGACCGCCAGCCAGCGGGCGTTGGCGCGGCCTCCGACGCCTGGCCAGTCCCCCAGGCCTCCCACCGGCACCGGCAGCACCAGAGCCCTGCGGCGCAGCCAGGACAACCTGCCCGTGGTCCC